>CAZHIY010000001.1:0-28422 GCA_964533085.1 uncultured Thermoplasmatales archaeon
CACATAACTCCGTGCTATAGGAATTACTTCAATTGGCAAAGGAAATTTACCTAAAATATCAACTTTTTTCTTTTGATCAGCAATACAGATAAATTTATCCGCAACAGCAGCAACAACTTTCTCACGAGTTAAAGCTCCACCACCACCTTTGATTAGATTAAGATTAGAATCAACCTCATCAGCACCATCTATTGTTATATCAATAACAGGATTTTCTTCAAGATTTGTAAGAGGTATCTTTTCCTCAGTGGCAATTCTTTTAGTATGCACAGATGTAGGGATTCCTTTAATTTTTAAACCTTCATTACATAATTTTCCTAACTTTCTCAAGGTGTACTCAACTGTTGAGCCGGTACCAAGACCAATAATCATCCCATCTTCAATATGTTCTACTGCTTTTTCTCCAGCTAGTTTCTTAAGTTCCTCTTTTTCCAAAAAGTCACCCAGACATGTAATATTGAATTAGTACAAAAATTTATACTTAATATTTTGATTACGAGCATGGAAATATGCTGTCTGAATGTGAAGAGCACGGATACTATCGTGGAGAAACATGTCCTATTTGTGACAAAAAAGGCAAGTTCTTAATGAGTGAAAATGAACTAAACTCCCTAAGTCGTATTATTGCAGGGGCACTCCGTCATTTCCCAGAAAAACTAGGCTTGATGATGGATGGTAAAGGTTGGGTTGAGATATCTTCTCTTATTGAAGCTATTGGTTCGAGCAGATCTGGTTTTGACTGGCTTCGTATCCATCATATAGAAGCTCTTGTTATGACTGATGAAAGAAAGAGATATCAGATTGATGGAGGAATGATAAGAGCAACTTATGGCCACACTATAGATATTAGTCCTGATGATCTTCCTCTTGCAGATATAGATGAATTTTATTATCCTGTAACAGAAGAAGAAATAGATATTATACTTGAGGGTGGCCTTCATCCAATCGATAGAAAGAAAGTACATTTAAGTGGTAGTATTGAAAAAGCATTAGAGGCAGGACTTGTTAGAACAGAAGACCCACTTATTTTAAAGATCGATGGTAAAAAGACTAGAAAAGATGGTCTAAAAATATATCATGCTGGAAAAGATGTTTATATAACAGATGCAATAGATGCAAAATATATTTCTAAAGTTGCTGATTCAACGGTAAAAAAAATATTGAAAAAATCAAAATAAAACTCAATTAATTATCCAATTTTCTATTATTTTGGGCTTGTAGCTCAGCTAGGCAGAGCAATCGGCTCTTAACCGATTGGCCAGGGGTTCGAATCCCCTCAAGCCCGCATTAATAAATAAAAAAATGTGATAAATTTGATATTTTTTCAATTTAGTAAATTAAATAATGTAAAAAGAATTTCATATTAACACGTTAAATGAGCAATATTGTTGCATTATATAATAGAATTTTAAAATTATATTTTTTAGATAGACTTATATTTTATTAAATAATACACTATTACTGTTAAAGTTGGAGGATGTGCGTGAGGAGACTTACTACTTTATTTGGTGAGAATGCGGGAAAGATTTGGTTAGCTCTAAATCAAGAAGGTTGTTCAAAAAAAGATAAAATTATGCAAATAACTAAACTTGACGAAGATAATTTTTATACTGGTATTGGATGGCTTGCAAGAGAAAATAAGATTACCAAAGAAGATGATGATTGCTTTAAACTTGGAATTACAAATTTAGAATCAGAAATCGGAAATCATGCTGGCATGATTTGGAAGATACTTGATATTTGGGGCGATGCTGACCTAAAGACAATTAAAAGATTATCAAACCTTGATGATAATGATCTTCAATCTGCTATTGGTTGGCTTGCAAGGGAAGATAAGATTGTTGTTAATGAGAATCAAAAATTTATCTTAAAATAATCAGATTAAATTAAAAGAAGCGTGAGGATTGAAAATTAAAATAAGGTTTAAATACAGATACCTTTAGGTTAATTAAGAGTCTTAATAGTAATTAAAAGAGGATGAAATAAATGAGAGTAGCAATGATTGGATGGGAATATCCACCGTTTAAAGCAGGTGGTCTTGCTACTCACTGCTATGGCCTTACTCGTAGCCTTGCAGATAAAGGAGTAAAAATAGATTTTTATATGCCAAAAACAAAACATGCTACGGGCAGCAATAAAACAAACCTGAATATTATTGAGGTTGGGGAGACTGAAATCTTTCCTTATGATAGACCAGATAGCAAAGAACTTGCTGGAAAGTTCTACGATGCTGTCTATAGATATAACGACCTAGTGGTTTCTAGAGTAAAAGGCAAATATGATGCAATTCACTGCCATGACTGGTTAACAATGAAAGCAGGGATTAACTTGAAAGAAAAAACAAACACTCCTCTTGTTATCACTGTTCATTCTACTGAGTATGATCGCTCTGGATGGATTTATCCAAATCAATGGTTCATTGATATCGAACGAGAAGGAATGGAAAAAGCTGATAGAATAATAGCTGTAAGTCATTTTACAAAAAGAGTAATTGTCGAAAAATATGGAATCAATCCTGACAAGATCAGCGTTGTTCATAATGCAGTTTATCCAATTCCTGAGGGTCATAAAAAAGATATTATATTATTCTTAGGAAGACTCACGATACAGAAAGGTGCTGAATTTTTCCTCCGTGCAGCTCAAAAAGTAAGGAATTATGAACCTGATGCTCAGTTTGTTGTAGCTGGCATTGGTGATATGCTACCTCGTTTGATTACTCAGGCCCTAGACTTAGGTATTTCTGATAAGGTAATATTTACTGGACGTTTAACAGAAGATGAAGTAAAACACATCTATGGAATATCTAGTGTTTATGTTATGCCATCTGTTAGTGAACCTTTTGGAATTACAGCACTTGAAGCAATATCTGCAGGAACTCCAACTATTGCTTCAAAAACCGCAGGCTTTTCTGAGGCTTTCAATAACTGTCTAAGAGTTGATTTTTGGGATACAGATGAGATGGCAAACAAAATCATATCCTTGATTAGATATAAACCTCTTCATCAGACATTGTCCAGAGAAGGTAAAAGGGAGATAGAATTATTTACATGGGATCGGGTTGCAGAAAAGACAATAGATGTTTATAATGGGGTATAATAGGATGCCATCGATCTGCTTTTATTTCGAAGTTCATCAACCGATGAGGTTGAATAAATTTTCAGTTTTTAATATTGGAAATAATAAATCCGGAACTTCATATTTTGACAGACATTTGAACCAAGAAATATTTATAAAGGTTGCAAAGAAATGCTATCTTCCAACAAACAATCTACTTCTTGATCTTATCAATAAATATGATGGAAAGTTTCGCATATCATTTAGCCTTACTGGAACCTTTGTTGAATTTTGTGAACAGTTCATACCTGAGGTTATCGATAGTTTTAAAGCTCTTTTTAAAACCGGTGCCGTGGATATGATCGAGGAGACCTATTATCATTCCTTATCTTCATTATATGATGATATGGATGAGTTTGAAGAACAGGTGAAAATGCATAGTAAAATGGTTAAAAGATTATTCAACTATAAACCAAGAGTTTTTCGTAATACAGAGGCAATATATGATAACAGAATAGCACAAAAAGTTGCAGAAATGGGATATAAAGGAATTATTACTGAGGGTACAGAAAAAATTCTTCAATGGCGTTGTTCAAATTATTTATACAAACCAATAAATACAAATTTGAAAGTACTTCTCAGAAACTACACATTAAGTGATGATGTCGGTTTTAGATTTTCTGCTCGAATGTGGCCTGGCCATCCATTAACAGCTGATAAATATGCAAATTGGATGGTAAAATCTGAGGGAGATCTTATCAACCTATTCATGGATTATGAGACTTTTGGAGAACATCATTGGACTGAAACAGGAATATTTGAATTTTTAGAACATTTTCCAGGAGAGGCACTTAAGCATGATCACCTTGATTTCGTAACTGTCCGCGAAGCAATTGAAAGATATGAGCCTGTTGGAGAGATTGATGTACCGTGGGCAATATCATGGGCTGATGCTGATCGTGATGTATCCACCTGGCTTGGAAATGATATGCAAATAGCCTGCTTCAACGAATTGAAAAATATTGGAAAAAAAATAAAAGATACAGGTGACAAAGACTTACTTACTACATGGCGCCGATTGCAGACTTCCGATCATCTTTACTATGTTTCTACAAAGGGTATGGAGGATGGGGATGTCCATAAATATTTTAGCCCATATGATGGCCCATATGATGGTTTTATTAATTACATGAACATCCTACAAGATTTTAAACATAAACTGTATTAGCGTTGTGAGGAGAGTAATATTGAAAATCGCACATTTTTCCTGGGAGTTTCCACCAGTAATCTATGGAGGTCTTGGTACATTTGCCTCTGAAATTACTCAGAAACAAGAATATCTTGGTAATGAAGTAACTGTTTTTTCTTTGAACCAAGACAATAAATATAAAACATATGAAAAATGGAATGGTATAGATATATATAGGCCAAAGATTTTAGATTTAACAGAGACATTTAATCTATTTGCAGCACATGAACTACGCTCCTGGGGAACTAATCTAAAATTTTTTGCAGATGTAGTAAGCTACAATACAATATCTGCTTCTCAGCTTGTTAACGTACTTGTAAAAAAGGATAAGAAAAACTATGATATCATAGATGCGCATGATTGGCTTGGAATAATAGGGGGAATGGTCGTAAAAAAAGAACTTAACATTCCCCTTGTTTTTCATGTGCACTCTACTGAAGCTGGAAGATCTATTGGGGATGGTTCACACACAATAAAAAACATTGAATATGACGGTGGACAGGTTGCTGATCGCGTAATAACCGTCTCATATGCAATGAAAGAGGAACTTGAGACACTAGGATATCCTTCAGAAAAAATTAGAGTTTGTTGGAATGGTGTCGATCCAGCTAAATATGATCCAGAGAAGGTATCGGAGGAGGAAAAAAATCAACTAAGAAGAAGATATGGAATTAATAACGATGAAAATATGCTGTTTTTTATCGGCCGCCTAGTAACTGTAAAAGGAGTATATAATCTTGTTAAAGCAATGCCAAACATATTAGAAGATTTCCCGAAATCAAAACTAGTTATATTAGGTATAGGAGATATGGAACAGGAACTAAAATCACTATCAAAAGAATTAAACATCCAGGACAGCATAATCTTTCGAACAGAATTTATTGATGAAAAGGATAGAATTATTCATTATGCAGCTTCCGACTGTGTAATACTTCCATCAAGCTATGAACCATTTGGTATTGTATGTACAGAATCAATGTCAATGGCAAAACCAACAGTTGTTGGAGCAAAGGGAACAAGTGGATTTAGGGAACAAATCATTCCAGATGGCGATAAGAAATGTGGAATTCATATAAATCCTCATGATCCAAATGACATTGCATGGGGTGTCAAAGAGATATTAAAACTTGAAGATAAAGGTAGACTTATAGGAAAAAATGCACGTGAAAGGGTAATTGATACTTTCAGTTGGGAATCAGTTACAAAAAGAACATTAGATATTTACAAAGAATTACTTTAGGTGAATTATGAGAGAATGGATTGTAACAAATGGACTTGGAGGATATGCTTCATTAACCTATAATAATACCAATACCAGAAAGTTTCATGGCTTACTTATTTCTAGTTTAAATCCACCTGCTGAAAGATGGGTTTTTGTTTCAAATATACTTGATCAATTTCAAACAAAGAAAAAGAAATATGATTTGAAAGATTACAAATGCAATTTTTATTTTGATTTATTTCCATCGTTTTCTTATGATATTAACAAAGTAAGAATTAAAAAAACCGTATTTATGGAAAATGAAAAAAATACAACTATTATAAGATATAAAATTAAAACGGCTAAACCGATTACTATTATTCATAATCCAATAATTAATTCTAGACATTTTTATGATGTTAACAAACATAGATACCTTACATTTGATTATGAAGTAATTAAAGATGGAATCAAAATTAAGCCAAGAAATATAGATAAAACAATAAAAATATCGCTTAAAGATGCTGATTTTTATCCATTATATTATTGGGAAGAGCTATATTATGAAAATGACCTTCAAAGAAATGAGTCTTGGGTAGATAATAATGTTCAAATAGGACAATTTAAAAAGACCATTAAAAAATCAGACGAATATTTTTTGGTTCTTTCCACTGAAGAAAATATCAATATCAATCCTTTAGAAGTTTATTTAAAGGAAAAGAAACGGAAAAATGATTTAATAGACCATGCAAATCTCCCCTCAAAGTGTGATAAATTAGTTCTATCAACTGATAATTTCATTGTAAGAAAGGGAGATGGAAAATCTATAATAGCTGGATATCATTGGTTTGCAGACTGGGGTCGAGATACATTAATCTCACTTCCTGGTCTAACTCTTGTCACAAAGAGGTTCAATGATGCAAAACAAATACTTCGGAATTTTAGTAAATATCTAAGAAATGGGCTGATACCAAATACATTTATTGACAAAGACTCAACAATTCTTTATAATACTGTTGATGCTTCATTATGGTATATTGATAGGGTTTACCAGTATCTCAAATATACAAATGATAGATATTTTTTAAGTGAGATATGGAATTCAATTCAATCGATTGTTGAATCATACAAAAATGGAACTGATTTTGATATAAAAATGGATGAAGATTTCCTCATTAGTCATGCTCCAGGTTTAACATGGATGGATGTTAAGATTAATGATTATTATCCAACTCCCCGGTCAAGAAAAGCAGTTGAAATACAAGCTCTATGGTATAATGCGCTCAGAATTATGGGTAATCTTGCTCAACTTACAGGAAGAGAAGATTCATATTTTGATTTATCTGAAAAAGTAAGAGAAAGCTTCAATCAACAATATGATAAACAATATGATATTATTGATACGAAAGATATATCAATTCGACCGAATCAGATATTTCTAGTTTCCCTCGATTATACTATGATTGATGAAATTATCCAGAATAGAATCGTAAATGATGTTCAGGATAAATTGCTTACAATATTTGGTTTAAAAACATTATCATCTGATGACCCAAACTATAAAGGAAGATATATTGGGGATTATAATAAGGATATTGCGTATCATAATGGAACAGTATGGCCTTGGCTGCTTGGTCCATTTATTAAGGCCTTTTTGAAAGTAAGAAAATATGATTATGCAAGTCGAAAATATGCTTATAATAATTTTGTAAAACCGATGCTTGAGGTTTTTGATGAAAAATGGGATGGTTCAATAAATGAAATTTTTGATGGGGACCCAATATATGCTCCCAGAGGGTGTATATCGCAAGCATGGAGTGTGGCTGAAATTCTTCGCGCCTGGGTTGAAGATATAAATTATATACCTCCAAAAAGTGAAAAAATCTTTGAATCACTTGAAATATGCATTTAGAACATATTGTTGAATCATACGATTTGTATTAAAAAAAGATGCATTTATAGCAATACAGCTTCTCATTGTTCTAATCCAGTTGTCCCTGTCATTATAAAATTTTGGGATAATCCAGTTCTCAAGTTTATCATACAAGTCATTTTTATCTATTTCATCATCAGATTCTGCTTTATCTGTCTTCTCAGGTCCTATCGCCCATCCTGTGATATTTTCGATACACCCCTCAAGCCACCAACCATCCAAAGTGCCAAACTGAGGAACTCCATTATGAGCAGCTTTCATACCAGATGTTCCAGAAGCCTCCTTAGGTCTTCGAGGTGTATTTAGCCATAGATCTACCCCTGAAGTCATTATTTTACCAATATTCATATCATAATTATTTATGAACGTAATCTTAACATTTTTATCAATTGTTTTCATAACCTTAAAGATTTTTTTTATTGCATCTTTTCCAGAATAATCCTTTGGATGGGCTTTTCCTGCAAATATTATCTGAATAGGTCCAACCTTTTCACCAATTTGCATCAGTCTGTTAGGATCAGATATTATGAGATCCGGTCTTTTATATGGTGTTTGTCTACGCCCGAATCCAATAGTAAAATCATCATAATTCATATTAACATCAGAATGTTTGTTTACAAAGTTGATAAGTTCTTTTTTTGCCTCCTGATGAGCGTCCCATATTTCCGTTTTTTGTATACTTTGTGCGGATCGAAGAATATATGGGTCAGATCGCCAACCAGGTAAATATTTATCAAAAATTCTTTTGAATGGTTCAGAGACCCAGGTTGTAGAATGAACCCCATTTGTAATTGAATCTATCGAGTAACCTGGAAACATCATCCTTGAGACCTCACCATGTTTTTTTGCAACACCATTTACATAGTGACTAAAAAATAGCGCTAATTTAGTCATGTTTAACTTGTTTTCAAATGTTATATCCTTAAGAATAAAATCCGGAAGAATATTTCCCAGCATTGGTTTTACAATTGAAAGATCAAATTGATCATGGCCGGCAGCAACAGGGGTATGAGTAGTAAATACACATTCATCCCTCACTTTTTCTACATCGTTTAACTGATTATAGAGTTCAAGAGTACCAAGAGCTGCATGTCCTTCGTTCATATGATATCTATCAATAGTAGTATACCCAAGGGCCCGAAGCATTCGAACTCCACCGATACCAAGAATAATTTCCTGGGCAAGACGATATTTATGATCCCCCCCATAAAGATACTTTGTCAATGCTTTATCCCATTCGCTGTTTCCTTCAATGTTTGTATCAAGAAAAAAAACAGGGACAATAAATCCACTAATGCCTTTTACCTGATAATACCATACACGGATTTGAACATCCCTATTATCGATTTTCACTTCAGTTGTTGCAGGAAGCAGTTTAAGATATTTTGAAACTTCAAATTGCATAGGTAATTCGATCTGATTTCCATTTTCATCTAATTTTTGGTAAAAATATCCATTTTCAGAAAGGAGAGTAACACCCACTACTGGGACATTTAGATCAGCACATGACTTGATTGTATCACCAGCAAGGATTCCAAGACCTCCACTATATGTTGGAATATTTTCGTCTATACCAATCTCCATAGAAAAATAGGCAATCTTTGGTTTACCATCGATCTTATCCGTTCTCTTATTAGCATCTAGAATATCGGACATTTATCTCTCCTTTTTTCACGTTCCACCATTCAATGTAATGACGGGGTTCTTAAAAATATTTCATTTTATTTTTAAACATGTGATGGTATCATTTATAAGTATGTTTGATATACAAAATATAAAAACAGATAGAGTGGGATGTTTATGATGTCTGATAAAATATGTAATATTTGTAGTAAAAAAATCGATCTCAATGATCATCCACTTGGATTGGTATTTGAAGATCAAGTCTTTATTTGTCAGAATTGCAGTATAAAGCATTCACAAAAAGAATTAACAAGATTATCAAAGACTATAATGCAGTGTCCAAACAATGGTATGCCAATTGCACTTTGGATAATTCATGAACAAAACAAAGACAAGACAATGATGACTGTAAAAAAATAAAATTTTTAATCTTTTTATGAAAATCCTTTTTAGAGGATAATATATTCAGCAGATTATGTATATTATCAAACTTGGCGGTAGTGTAATTACTGACAAAACAAAAGAAAATTGCTTCAAACAAGAAGTAGTTGATGATTTAGTTAAAGCAATAAAAGAAGCAAATAAAGAAACAATAATTATTCATGGTGCAGGTTCATTTGGTCATATTATTGCAGATAAATATAATTTAAATAAAGGTCATAGGTCAGATGATCAACTGCTTGGTTTTTCCCTTACACATGCAATGGTTCAAAAATTAAATTCCTTGGTTTTAGATTCATTACATAAAAATGGAATACCTGGTGTCTCAATACCACCTCACTCCTCATTAATATTGAACAGTCATAATCCTTTAAAATTTGATTATATCATTTTTAAAGATTATCTTGATATGGGTTTTACACCAGTTACTTTTGGAGATGTTGTACTTGATAAAAAATTAGGTTTTTCTATTTGCTCCGGGGATCTCTTAATGCTCCTTCTTGCTGAAAACCTCAAACCAGAAAAGACAATTTTTGTTATCGATGAAGATGGTTTTTTTACATCAAATCCAAAGAAAGATAAAAACGCAGAATTAATTGAATCGGCAACAAAAGACCAACTAAGTGGATATGCGGCATCAAAAGATAGACATGCGGATGTAACTGGAGGTATGCAAGGAAAAATTGAAACAATAAAAAAAATAGCAGAACTGGGCATTGATACGATTTTGCTAAATGGTAATAAACCTGATAGATTATTCAAGGTATTAACTGGAGAAAAAACGAAGTCCACGATTATAACTGGAGGTCAGAAATGAATATAACCGAAAATAGAAAAGACGAACATGTAAAAATTTCAATTGAAGAAAATGTTGCAGCTCATCATAATTATTGGGATGACGTTAAACTTGTACATAATGCTCTTCCTGAAATAAATAAAAATGAAGTGGATAATTCAACAAAACTATTTGGTAAAAAAATAGGAGCACCTCTGATCATCTCTGCTATGACAGGAGGATATACTAAAGCTAAAAAAATAAATGAGAATCTTGCTGCAGCAGCAGAGAGATTTAAAATTGGCATGGGCGTTGGCTCTCAAAGAGCAGCACTTGAAAATGACAGATTAAAGGATACTTATGGTATAATTAAGGATTATGATATTCCTCTTCGTTTTGCAAATATTGGTGCATCTCAATTAGTAATTTGGGGACAAAAGAAGTCACTTGAGAATGCACAAAAAATGATAGACATGATTGATGCACATGTTTTTATTGTTTGTTTAAATTTTTTACAAGAAGTGATTCAAGCTGAAGGTGAGGCTAATGCAAAGGGTTCTTTTAATGCGATAAAAAAACTTGCCGAAGATTTAGATACCCCAGTTGTTGTAAAGGAATCTGGAGCAGGAATTTCCTATAGTGTGGCTGAGAGACTTTCAAAAACCAAGATTTCTGGAATAGATGTTGGTGGGCTTGGAGGCACTTCTTTTTCAGCTATAGAACATTATCGTGCAAAACTTATTGATGATGATTTACATGCTCGAGGGGGCAATACATTTTGGGATTGGGGTATTCCAACTCCCACTTCTATTGTTGAAGTTGGAGATGCAACCGACTGGAAAATCCCAATAATTGCCACTGGTGGAATTAGAAATGGCCTTGATGCCGCAAAAGCTATTGCACTTGGTGCAAGTTGTGCGGGAATTGCACGCGCTCTTCTAGAACCTGCAACTAAAAGTAAAGAGGCTGTAATTTATGAGATTGATGCAATTATCAAAGAACTTCGTGCTACAATGTTTCTAGTAGGTGCAGATAATGTATCAAAGATGACTGATATTGGTGTAGACTTATGGATATAGATATAGAACTGAAAAAAAGAGCGGATTTTTTTAATACACAACTTGAAAAATTCCTAGATGGAGGCAATCCTGAATCTCTTTATAATGCAGCAAGACACCTTCCTCTAGCAGGCGGTAAAAGACTAAGACCATGTTTTAGTCTAATATCATGTGAAGCTGTAAAGGGTGATATTATCAAAGTAATACCATTGGCTATTGCCCTTGAATTAATTCATAATTTCACCCTTATTCATGATGATATCATGGATAACTCTAATCTTAGGCGAAATCTTCCAACCGTTCATGTTAAATTTGGGGAACCATCTGCAATAAATGCAGGAGACCTATTATTTATAAAAGCATTTGAATCAATGCATAATATATCTATAGATTGTTCTATTTTCAAGAATGTCGAATTTGGCTTTATTGATTTTATTAAAGAAATATGTGAAGGTCAACAGTTAGATATGGATTTTGAAAATAGAAAGATCATAAATGAGGAAGAATACCTTGAGATGATACGTAAAAAAACTGCAGTATTTTTTCAATTTGCCGCTGAAGCTGGTGCAATATTAGGGGGAGGTGCCCAAGAAGAAATAAATGCATTAAATGAATATGGTTTAAATGCAGGTTTAGGTTTTCAAATTTGGGATGATTATTTAGACATAAGCAGTGATGAAGAAACACTTGGTAAAGACATTGGTAATGACATAAGAAATGGTAAGAAAACGCTAATTGCAGTTCACTGTTTAAATAATGCTGATGGTGATGATAAAAAACTTTTAGATAAAATATTTGGAAATATTAATGCGACTGAAGATGAAGTTAAACATGTTTATAGCTTATTTAAGGAGTTGAAATCAATTGAGTATGCAAAAAATATGGCCTTAAGTTATATTTCTAAAGCAAAAAACGCGTTAGAAAATATGCCCAATTCAGAGGCAAAGCAACTCCTTATAGAGCTTGCTGATTATTCAATAAAAAGAGATAAGTAGAAAATATTATGTCAGAGGAAAGAATTCGGAAAACTGCAAGGATTTATGCACTTCAGAATGCTGTGCAGTTTAATGGAAAAGCAAATCCTAATGCTGTAGTTGGTAAAGTTATCGCTGTTTTACAGAAAGAGGGTTTTTCTCCAAAGGAGTTAATTCCAATTATTAATAAGGTTACTTCAGAAATTAACAAACTATCTTTGGATAATCAAAAAGATGAGTTAGAAAGAAATGCTCCAGAACTTCTTAAAAAGGAAAAAAAAGAAAGAGATTTTTCATTACCTGAACTTCCTTATGCAGAAAAAGGAAAGGTAGTTACTCGTTTTCCACCTGAGCCAAATGGATATTTGCATATTGGTCATGCTAAAGCCGCAATTGTTGATTATGAATACGCAAAAATGTATGATGGCAGATTCATATTGCGTTTTGACGATACCAATCCAGAAAATGCTCATCTGGAATTTTATGATGCACAAAAAGACGATCTTTTATGGCTTGGTGTAGAATGGGATGAGGAATATAACACATCAGATAATATTGAAAAACATTACAAATTAGCTGAACAATTGATAAAACAAGAACATGCATATGTTTGTACTTGTGAGTCTAGTTTTATCAAAGAATGTCGTTTTAATGGTAAAGAATGTGATTGTAGATGTATTGGTACTGGGGAAAGTCTAGATGTTTGGAGAGAAATGATTAGTTCATCAATACAAGGTGCTATTCTGAGACTCAAAGGAGATATGACTTGTGCTAACACAGCGATGAGAGATCCAACATTATTTCGGATTATTGAAAAAGATCATCCATTGCAGGGAGATAAATACCGTGTATGGCCTACCTATGATTTCTCAGGTGCTGTAGAGGATAGCATTAGTGGTGTGACTCATCCTTTTAGAACTAAAGAATATGAACTTCGAGATGAATGTTATTTCAAACTTCTTGATCTATTAGGAATTAGAAAACCTCATCTTATGGAGTTTGCCAGGTTATCGATAGAAGGAATGCCGGTTTCAAAACGTAAAATTAAACCATTAATTGAAAGAGGAGATGTTCTTGGATATGATGATATTAGACTTCCAACCCTTAGAGGACTCAAAAAACGTGGAATTTTACCTCAGGCAATTAAAAGATTTGTTCTTGAACAAGGAATTTCGAAAGTTGAATCATCTGTAACATTTGGTCTTTTAGAAGCTGCAAATAGAAAAATTATTGATCCAATTTCCAAACGGTATTTCTATGTCAGTGATCCAATAAAGCTTGTAGTCGATAATGCTCCCCAGAAGGAAAAGGAAATACATTTCCATCCAAGAGATAAAAAATTAGGTAGTAGAACCATTAAAACAGATAAAACATTTTATGTGGAAAAGCTTGATATGAATAAATTAAAGGTTGGAGATATTTTTAGGTTAAAGGATCTTTATAATGTTAAAATAAAAAAGAAAAACGGTCAAATTTCTGGAAAGTATGTTGGAGAGGAATTAATTTCTGATTCCTTAAAAATACAATGGACAACAGATAAATTCGTTAATTTAAGTGTGTTTATACCCCATGTACTATATATTGGTGAGAAATTTAACAAGGATAGTCTTGAAAAAGTAGATGGTTTTGCGGAAGAATCTGTTGGAAATATAAAAAACGATGAAATAGTTCAATTTGAAAGATTTGGTTTTGTAAGAATTGAAAATGTTGACAATAAAATAAAAGGCTTTTTTACACATAAGTAAACTTTTTAAGTAATAATCAGATTATATATCTCATAGCACTAGGAGTGGGATGTAGTGTGCAAATGCTTAGGAAGTTAACAATAGGATTAATTATGTTTTTATTTACTATAATTTTAATAACAGACCTTGTAGCTGCAGATAGTATCCCCCTATCTATTGATTCTATTGGATTATCTATTGCAGTACTTATTGCTGCAATTGCTACAATTATTGCAATTCTTACAATGGGTGGTATCAAATATGTTACACCAGAAAATGTGTTAAAAACTGAAGTAAGACTGAATCTTTATAATTTCATCGATGAGTTTCCTGGTTCCCACCTTAGGGAGATAGCTCGGGAGCTTGATTTAAAACCTAGTAATGCAGCCTGGCATTTACGTAAGTTGGAACAAACAAATCTTGTGAGAAGTCGAGTCATTGGTGGTAAGAAGGTATTTTACTTGGTTGAGGGTGGTGTTGATGCTAGAAGAGAAGCAATTGCTGAGTCAATTCTTAGAAATGATAACGCCAGAAATATTATGATTTATCTTTCTAGTAATCCTGGTAAGCATCTACTTGAGATAGCAAATGCCTTGGACCTTAATCATCACACCGTTAAATGGCACATTAAGAAAATGTACTTGGCTGAGCTAATTGATGGAGATACAAGTAACTCTGCATATCCAGTTTATTATCCTACAGAAATCGGTCTTCAATCAATTAAGGATTATTCATTTCACCTTAAAAAACCAATTAAGGCAGCGTAAAATTTGATTTTTTATTTTAATATGTCTAGGTTTTTAGGTAAGAATCGTAAAATATAGTTTAAATAATATTAATAATTACATTTTATTATCAAATATCTGTTAGCTTCAGAGCAAAATTATGATTGATCCTACAAAACATAGATTTCTAAGATACATACTATTCTTCAACCTCTACTTTGCAGAAGGATTGATGATTGCAATAACCACAGTCGTTACAGCTCTTTATCTGCGTGAACAAGGAGTTTCTATTCCAATAACAACACTTATTGTTGGTATTGTAAATATACCTTGGATATTGAAATTTATCTGGGGGCCAATAGTTGACCATTACAAAAAGTTTGGAAGAAAGACCTTTATAATATTTGGTGGACTTCTATCTGTTTTTGCAATGTTTCTTGCCTCAATGGTTAATCCAGGCACATCTTTGATACCCTTTGCATCACTTATTTTTATAAGTCATATTGGAATAGGTTTCATTGATGTTTCAACAGATGCTTGGGCAATAGATGTTTCAACAGATAAGGATCGTGGAAAAATAAATGGTTCTATGTTTGCTGGTCAATATTCTGCTTGGGCAATTGGTGCAGGGCTCCTTCCATTTATAGGTTCAAATTTTGGTTATGGATTAGCATATTTTACAAATGGTTTTATAATTTTATTTCTTCTCATTTTTCCATTTATTATAAAAGAAACATTAAAATTCAAGTCAAGACCAAAAATAATACCTCTAATCAAAAAAGAGTTTAAAAAGAAAACAACTCTAATGGTTGCTCTTTTTTCACCCCTAGTATTCATGAACGAAGGAATGTTATCATTTATTATACCTATTTTTATGAGAGACAGTCTTGGTTTAGGTGATGTTCAAATAGGTCTTATTGCAGCAATCCTTCCAATAACACTAGCTATTGGATCAATTATTGGAGGCATTGCAACAGATAAATTTGGAAGAAAAAGAACATTATATGTTTTATTAGGATTAAGTGCAATTTTTACAGCATCTCTTATCTTTGCAAGTAACTGGTGGAAGTTATCAATAATATATGGTATAATTGGATTTTTAATGGGTGGGCATTCAACTGTTTCATGTGCTTTATTTATGGATATAACAAATCCGAGGATTGGCGCAACTCAATATGGTATTTTAACAGGGATTGCTAACATTGGACTAAATGGTGGGGGAATGGTTACTGGTACACTTGTTACTATACTAAGTTTCAGTCAAACATTTCTCTATGCTAGTTGGGTATTTGGACCAACACTTCTAGTGTTATATTTTATAAGAATTAAAAAAAGAAGTAATAAAAAATATTAAAAAATTAAATTTTATTAAGTTCGTCCAACATCAGTTACTTCAGCACTATCAACATCTTCTAATTCAGCTATTTCTTCAGCTATTGGATCAATTCCACCAGCATCATCTGGTACAACGACAGTAACATTTAATCCTTTCAAACCAAAAGCAATAGGTTTGATTTCAATATTACCAAGTCTAGCAGGTGGTTTAACTAAAGCTCTTATTTTTTCTATTATTTTCTCAAGTTTATCGTCTTCTAAAACTTCTCCAGGCATAACTCGAATAAGACCAATTACTTCTCCCATTATATGCTCCCCCTAAGGCCCAGTAAATCCACACTTCAGACAGATGTATTTAACACTTTGTTCTCTACAACTTGCACATCGTCCAATAACTTCGGAACATGTTGGGCAAGGAAAGGTTGTAGATCCTTTTTCCAGTAGTCCTTTTCCGCATGAAATGCATTTCTCTGCCTTTTTCATAGGTTGTGCTGAATACCATACCTATTTTTAAATGTTATCAATAACACTTACCTTTATATTTCCTTTATTAGATAATTTTATTGAGGGGGTGGTTAAATCTGGATAAAAGAAGTACCATGTTAATTAAAAATCTAGCAATTATTCATTGGAATAAAACTCTTTAAAAAGGACTAACATGAGAGACCCTTGATTTTATTCAGTAAAAGTGCATTTAAATCTTACCCCCTGCACTTTTATAATCTTATTTTGATTTTAAAAAAATTCAACTAATACTATCATATATTCTTTGTTCAACAATTTTAGCCAATTCAATTGTAAACGAAAGGTTATTTGAACTCATTAGACCAATAACATTTAATATTCTAAAGGAAAGAAAATCATTATATTCCTCTTTTGTTATTGCTTTTGACTCGTTTCCAATAATATTTATGGACTCATTTATAACATCAAAATTACCGGTAGTTATTATATACTCAATAGTTGTGTTATATCCTTTCTCAGCATTTTCAATTGAGTTGAATTTATTTAATTCACATGTTATATACTCATATTCATCTTCGTTCGAAATATTTCCTTTTGAAAATTCAATTTTAAATGTTTCTATAGGTTTATCTTGTGGAAAACGAGAAAATTCACTTACAAATTCTTCACCCCTATATTTTTCTGAATAGTCCTCTGACAAATCTTCAATAGTGAGTATTAAATTTTGTACAGATGCTGTTATAAGTTCTTCGGTCTGTTTATTATTTTGTTTTTGATTGTTTTCTTCAAAGCATCCGCTGAGGATAATGCTTAACATTAAAACAATAATTGATATAATCAATAATTTTCTTTTCATCTGTCTTGTCTCAGCTCCAAAACTTCTAATTAATAATACCTATAACATATAGGATATAATTTTTTGGATAGATAAATGTGAGTGTTACTTATCTCATATTTTTAAATCTGTGGGCTAGATTTCATTTAGAATTACATTTTTCATCTTGTTTTTTTATCATATCCAGTGAAAATGAAGCAACTGATTTAAATATGCGATACTGGAAGATTGCACCCGCAATTAGATTCATATGGAAAGTAACAAATCTATACAGTACAATGAAAACACCAATGAGGGTATCAGATGTAGTGCCAATTAAAACCCCGTATAGGCCATAAATACCCACTTCTGTAATACCAGCACTACCGGGGGTAGTAGGCATCATTATGATTACAAGTAACAAAATTTGAGCAGCGTATGATTCAATAAAAAAAGGGGGCAAACCCAAACCTAAAAGAATCATAGATGGAATCATGAATCCACAAGACCAAAATAAAATAGTAAAAATACTTGCTAAAAATAATGATTTTTTATTGTCACCAGAAAATCTATACATACTTTTATGAAAATTATCAACCTCATGGTTTATTCTTTGAATAATCTTGCTCCCACTTTCTTTTTTCTTTGAAAATCTACTAAATTTTTTACTTAAAGTAATCAAGAAAGTCTTTGTTTTTTCTGGTCTAATTATTGCATATACAAATAATAAAAGCAACAAAACAAAAAAGATAACACCAATAGTAAGTCCAAGACTAATAAAACCTAGGTCTCTAACATCTTTAAAGATAAATAAAGCTATTGGAACTAATATCAAAAGAAATATTGCATCCATTAATCTTTCACCAAGTACTGCTGCAGTAGCACAACCAAGGCTCATACCCTCCTTATTTAAAAGATGAATCCTAACAGGTTCGCCACCAGCCATTGAGGGAGTAATACATGCAAGAAAAAAATTTGCTATAATAATTTTTGTTGATTTAAACAAACCAATTTTAACCTTCTTATCCATCATATTTGCCAGGATCTTAAGTCGGGCTCCCCATAAAATCCAATAAAGAACATTTAATAAAATTGCAACTGCAAAAAACTCATATTTTATTGGAACTTTAGATAGCTTATCTAAAGTTTCAGCATCAACTGTAAAAACCAAAATAACAATAATTATTACTATACTAAATGTGACACTTAAAATAATTGGAATCTTCAGAGTCTTATTTTTTTTCTCCTTTAGCACGAACGTGTTAATTTAGGGATAATATATTTTATTTATGTTTATTTTAAGAAATAAACAAAAAACCTTTTCAGCAATTATTATATTGCTCAAATCTTAGTAGTGGAACATATGAAAAAATTACCTAAACAAAAATATGTAAAAACATTGGGATATGCTTTAAAAAATTACATTTCAAGAGATTGTATATACCCATTTTATGCATCATACAAGGTTACTCATAAATGTGGTTTAAAATGTGAGTTCTGCAATGTATGGATGGAGGATACACTGGATTTACAAAAAGAGGACGTTTTTAAAGTTATAGACAATATCGCAAATTCTAGTATTATTGTATTAAGCATCGAGGGTGGAGACCCTCTAATCAGAAAGGATTTAGGGGAAATTCTCAAATATGCTTATCAAAAACCAATCATACTTTTTTTTACAACAAATGGACATCTACTCGATAAAAGACCAATGAAAGAATATGGTAAGTATATAGATTATCTTCACATAAGTATTGATGAAGGTCATAACAACCTTGAGTTTTATAATAGACTTAAAGAGTTTCAGAGATTCGGACCAGAAATATGTGTCCAAATTGTTGTTACTAGAGATACAGTCCCAGTTCTTGAAGAAAAAGTAAAAAGTATATTTGAGGTTGGTGCAAGAACTGTTGTAATGCCAGCATGTCATCTTGATGGAACAGACGATTACTATCCTGATCCTAAAGAATTCCGAAAAGAAATCATTAGACTAAAAAAGAAATACCCAAATACAATCACAACACCAAATGGTTTTTTAAAAAATATTAACAAACAGCATGGATGCTCAAGTTCCTCTGTAATAATAGATTCAGATGGTGGATTATTTTATCCATGTAGAACTGTTGGTCAAAGAATATACAACTTCACTGAAGGGTCGTTCATGGATTTTCTAAAAACAAAAAATGCAAAAAAAGCTAGAGAGGATATGAAACAATGCAAAAGATGTTGCGGATGGTATCAATATTTTGCAACTGATTCCTTTGCCTCACCTATGTCTGTGATTTCCTCATTAAGACCTTATATTTTTAAATAAAAACAATATTTATCAACAGTAAATTATTTGGTTTTACGGATCTCGAGGGTATATGAAAATACTACTTGCTACAGAATCATATTATCCAAACATTGATGGAGGTGCTATAGCTCAGCATAACCTTGCACTTGAACTTAAAAAACGAGATCATGAAATATGCGTGATAGCACCTGGGATTTCATATAAAAGTACAGTCGAAAAAGAAGATGGAACAACAATTTTCAGAACCAGAGGAATAAAACTACCCCTATATATGCATGGAAGATATCATTTTTCAATATTCCCTTATTTCCAAGTTAAAAAAATAATTAAAAACTTCAAACCTGACATTGTTAATGTTTGTTCACCATATCCTATAGGAATAAGTGCATATCTTTGTGCAAGGAAACAAGATATACCTGTTGTAGGCTCTATTCATATCTTACCTGATAATATGATAACACCATTTCATAAACTAAAAAATCAGGAGAATGTTGAAAACTATTCATGGAGATATTTGATATATTTTTTTAATCTTGTGGACTGGGCAACAATACCAACAAAAACCGGAGCAGAAATGTACAAAAACAAGGGTTTGAACACAAATATCACACCAATTTCTAATGGTTTGAAAACAGAAATATTCAATCCAAAGAATGATGGTGAATATCTTAGAAAAAAATTTGGATTACCAAAGAAAAACATAATTTTATACACTGGCAGAATAAATGAGGAAAAAAACCTAGACGTTTTAATCAAAGCAATTCCTTATGTTCTTAAAAAAGTTGATGCTCATTTTCTTATAGTTGGATCAGGTGGAGAGTATAAACAATCATTAATTAAATTAACTGAAAAAATAAATATTAGCAATAAAACAACGTTTACTGATTTTCTTGACTGGGATGATTATCCAAACATCTATTCAATTGCAGATCTTTTTGCAATGCCTTCGGAAGCTGAGTTACAAAGTATAGTAACAATGGAGGCAGTTGCTTCTGGTTTACCAATTGTAGTAGCTGATAAAGGGGCACTCCATGAACTTGCAAGCATGAATAATGGTTTTATTTTTAAATCTAAGAACAGTAAACAAATGGCAGAATGTATTATAAAAATACTTACGAATGAGAAACTAAAAAAAGAAATGGGTGCAAATAGTCTTGAGTTGATAAAAGAACATACCATGGCATCGATAGCAGTTAAATTCGAGAAGATATATAAGAATGTTATAAAGGAGTATAATAATGGAAAAAACTAGATTGCTTATGATAAATAGTTTATTTCTTCTAAATAGGTCCAATTTACCTCAAAAATTTCTGTCCATTGTAATGGTTCTTGAGTAACTGAATCTAATTCAATTGATTCATTTCTATATATCAGATTAAAATGCTGTTGTAAAAATTTATCATAGGCTGCATACATTGTTTCATCTTCTCTTGTTTCGTTTGACATGTATCGTATTTCTCCAAAATGAACATGCACAACATCATATTTCATTATGTTATCAATTATAACATGTGTTATTCTACTATGGTTCTTCCCAACCCCTAATAGTTCATGTATGTATTCATCTAAATTTTCTGCTTCCCACATTTTCTCTGTTTCATCCTTAGTTGTATTAAAACCATAGGCTTCTGACATTCTCGCAAGACGGTGATCAGATGCTATCATACTTAGGTTTTTATCTAAATTTTCAGACATCCATTCAATAACTGCAATGTCCTGTGTGGTTATACGCTCATCAGATGCTTTTAATGCTTTATGTGCAAGATATGGAGTTGCAGCAAGTGATACAAAAATGATTAAAATAATAAATAATTGTAACAGTGGATTTTTAATAGATAAAATATACTTTTTAGATGGCCTCCTAATTAAAAACTTCTTTTTTCTTTTAAATTTAATTAGTAAATTTTTATATTTCGGATCTGAAAATATCCCTCCAAGTCCAAAAACAGCAATTATTGCAAGTGGTGCCATTGTATATTCAATATGTCTATGAGGCAGTAGAATTTTGTTACTACTAATTATTGCATATCCAAATGATAGCATAACTGCCATCATCCAACCACAGATAAACAAACCATTTTTATTACGCCAGGTATAACTAAAACCAGCTACTCCAAATGCAATAATTACTAGAAATGGAAAAGAATACAAAATCGATTCTGGAGTAAATGTATCATTTATCCAAGGTATGTTAATAATTGTAAAAATTGTCATTACCAAAACACTTGATATCAAGGTCAATAAAAACTTTAAAAAATATCTATTATGATTTTTAAATTTATCAAACCAGAATATACTACCGATTCCATCATTATCTTTTTTTCTTCCTAGTAATAAGATTGGCATTCTTAATGCAAGTTTAATTTTTTTATAAATTCCACTTATTACAAATTTTATGTTTTTGATAATATTATCATGTTTTCTCATTACCTTAATTAACCAAAACATTGCAAAGAAAATAACATAAAATAATATAATCACAAAGATTGATCCTATACGTATTCCCCCAATAGAAAATCCCGAACGCATGAAACCCTTATAAACTGATGTTGCAATAAATGCCCAATAAGAAAATGTTATAGTGCTTGTAGTCAATAGGTACGTTATATCTTTTTTAAATGATTTAGTCCATGTCTTTGCTTTAGCATTTTCTAAAAATACAATAAATATCAATATAATTAGGTAAAAATAAGTTGTAAGATGATGGGACATAATAAGAAGGACAGTAGAAATTAAAAGAGGTATGAAAAACCTTGAATTTTTTCTAAACTTCAAGAAAAAAAACATCGAAAGCATCATGAAAAAATGTCCAATTGTTAGAGGTGAAGCATGACTTGTTTGATAAACATGAAATGGAATTACAGAAAAAAACAGAGTCGATAGTATTGCAGTTTTTTTATCATCTAGTAATTCACGTGCCACAAAATAAAAAACCAATACAGAAAGACCCCCAAATATAGGTGTAAGTTTAGGCATAATGACAAGAATGTCGATTCCGGTGATCCAATGAGCAAAGGAGTTTATTGAATAAAGTATCGGAAATTCATTATATGAACTCCCCCAACCAGTATACGCAGGAAAAATCATACCAGTTTCTGATACTGATTTTGTAAGACCCAAATATATCCCAAAGTCACATCCCCAGGCCGCATTAGTCCAAGCAGGGATTGATCTGATAACAATTGCAAATCCTGTAATTAGAATCAAAGACCAAAAAATCCAGTTTTTTGATAATTTCTCTTTTCTTAGGTTAGTATTAGCATTCATCCTTTCACTCGTTATATAAATCTTAAATATTAATGTCCTTAATAAATTGGCTCTATGCAAATGGGCTTCTTTCAACCGAAGTTATTACGTTTATTATGTTTTCAACAGATTTTTCAACATCACATTTTCTTTTAATACCTGTTCTTTTTTGTGCAATTTCTATATCTCTTTTAAGATTAATGCTGTTTTGATTCACAGAGAAAAATGTGCCTTTTTTATTATGATACTGTCCAAGATACTCTTGCTCAACTTGTCCTGGTGTTGGTATCATAAGAGCCTTTGCTCCAATTATTGCTAAATCCATTATTGTTGAATAACCACTTCGTGATATCACTAGCTTTGTACGATTCAGGAAATCCTCTCTTTTTTCCTTTGATAGAAATGAGTATGTTTCAATGTTTTTTTTGTTGAATTTATCTCTTTTCTCAGTCTTACCAAGAGTTATTATAACTCTTCCTTTTAAATCATCAACTTGAGATACTAGTTTTTTTTCAAGCATTGTTCGTTGTGGTTCAGGCCCTGAGATGGAGATTAGATAATCGATATCTTTTCTTTTTTGCTTTTTTTTGAAATCCGATAGAGCACCAACATAATGAATCTTATTTTCATCAATTCTTTTAAGATTATGGGACAGGTCTCCAGAAAGATCATCTTCCATATAATCTGGAATAATTACTCCCGCATATCTTTTAAAGAAGAAAAGATTAAAGATTTCACTACCTCTTTCAAACATCTTAATTCTAAGAGGATTCATTATTCTTATCTGATGTGAAATAAAAAATGAGGGGATTGTTCTACTATACAGCCCATAACGAGAATCAGATATAATACGGTCACATTTTCTATTTTCAAGTATTTTCTTAAGTTTTTGTAGCTCTGATTCCATACTTCTAATAAATGAAGGCCAATAAACAACACTTTTTGCCATGAACTGTCTTGAATTTTCTGATAGAAGCATTGGATAATCTGGTATATCAAAATATTTTATGTTTTTCCCAAGCTCTTTTTTTAAAAGCTCAAGGCTTCTTCCATGAGATATTATTGTTAACTCATTGTCCTCTTCAATTAATTTTCTGATTACCGGTAGAGATCTGGTTGCATGTCCAAGTCCCCAAGAACACATGCCAAATATTATTTTCATTCAAAGAGGCTGTATTCTCTAATTGATTAAATATCTAACTAGATAGTACCTTTTTATATATGATATACTATTAACAAACTTTTGAATTATATGAATTTTAAAGAAAAACTTGAAAAAATTGTTAATAAAAATAATAGTCTTCTTTGTATCGGACTTGACATTGATAAAGATAGGATGCCAAAGCATCTATTTGAAAATAGTAAGACTCCTTATTTAAACTTTAACAAAGAAATAATAGATGCTACAAAGGATCTAGTTTGTGCTTACAAACTAAATATGGCTTTCTATGAGGTTTTAGGAAAAGATGGTATAACAATTCTAGAAAAAACTATTCAATATATACCAAATGATATTGTTGTAATTATTGATGGAAAAAGAAATGATATTGGTAATACTGCGAGAAAATATGCTCAAAGCTTGTTTGAAACATTTAATGCCGATGCAGTAACTATTAATCCATATCTTGGAAAAGACGGAATTGTTCCATTTTTAGAATATAAAAATAAATGCAGTTTCATACTATGTAGAACATCAAATCCTTCAGCAATTGATATTCAAGATGTCAAAATATCCAACAAACCCCTATATGAACTTGTTGCAAAGAAAATAAGGGAGTGGAACACATTTGACAATTGTGGTGCTGTTGTGGGTGCAACATATCCAGCTGAGCTAAAAATTATTCGTGAGATTTTAGGTGATGAAATCCCTATGCTCATTCCTGGTATTGGTGCACAAGGCGGAGATGTTGAAAAAACAATTAAATATGGAACTAATATAAATAAAAAAAATGCAATTATTAATTCATCCCGGGGAATTATTTATGCTGATGCAAAAAAGGATTTTTCAAAGTCATCACGAAACGAAGCAATTATTTTAAAGAACAAAATAAACAAATATAGATAGGAAATTTTTCGACCAAAACTCATATTAAGGTTTTCTTTTATATTATGTGTACCTTGATTCGAAGATTTCCATGATTACAAATGATTGGAGAAGCAAGGTCAAGGTGACATATTGATATCATACAAGGGTCCCTCTTTGATCCATTAGACGTAAGGTCAAGAAATGATAAGAGGACAACCATGTTATCAAATAATTGTCGCGATATACGCTGCAGAACTATTCCTCTGCTGCTTTATAGGATTAGTTATGCAGCTACACCCAACATCGTTTTTTGTTGGGTGACAGCGACAAATTTTCCTAAAAACCATAAACAATTTAATATGATAATTTCTCTATTCTGATTAATATATAATTGTGCAATAAGCTATATATACTATTAAATATAATAGTATTCATATCAATGTAAAAATTTCAAAATAAGGAAAATGGGGTAAATCATATCTACTGTTATATCCTGAGGATAACCATATGGCTAGTATATTAAACAAACAAAATAATTTAAATAATGCTTTTTTAATAAAATCAAGAAAGGTTATTAGCATATTGGTTGTATTTTTTCTAGTAATGACAATAATGGACACAGTTACTAGCTCCAGTGTTATTAAATCAGAATATTCAAATAATGTTAATATAAAAGATTCAGAGGATCAAATTAATAATAATTTGTCTGTAGAAAACGATAAAACAGATCCAATCGAGATATATCCTAATAGAGATCCTAAAACTTTTAGAAGATATACACTTACTGATGCCCTAAAAAGATATATTAGATATAGAGGTTTTACACAAACTTCACTTTTTATGTTTTATACAAATTATTCTGGATATGAATCACAACATGCTCTAAAATTGTTTAGATTTGTCGATATTGATGTAAATGGTGATGGGAAACCAGATATCAGTGTGAAGATCCGATTATATCCATATATCGAGAAAGAAATATGCTTATCTGTAAATTTTGAATATTTGATAAAAAGGCTAGATAATTTTCCAGATATTTATGCATCTTTTGAAGCATATGGGGAGCTTTACTTCCCTGGAATCCTCTTTAAAAAACAAAAAGGAGACAGAATAAGAATTGGATATGAATCTCCTGAGGGTGAAGAAGTTCCAAGTAAGTGTGATATTACATACAAGTATCTACCAAATTTGATTAAAATAAGAAAAAGACCCGAGCATAGGGCATTATTGAAACCTGGAAGTAGTATTGGAAATTCAAAACTAGTTCTAATTTTTAGTTATACAAATTTTCAGGCAGAAAATATTGTTTCTGAAATTCGTTCTAGGACAACTTACGATCCTGCTGTAAAGTCCCAACTAACAATTGGTGGAAATGGAATACTTGGAGGCTCAACATTTGAATTTGTTAGAGAAGTTTCTCAAGAGACAAAAATTGATATGACTGTTGCTTTTGAAAAAAATAACACAGTAATTTTGGGATATGTTAAAGATCTACCAGAAAAGGTTACTTTTACTATTGATCAAGGAAAAGAGGGATTTATCGAATTTAATACACATGGCAGTCCTCCTAGCGAAATAGGATTATGCGATGATTTCGTTAGTCCTACAAATTTTGTTTATTTTAAGGATTTGCCATCAGATGCAAGAATTGAATGGAAAAGAGATATCCTAAAACAAAAAAACGTAAATATAAGTTTTTATACAAATGGGTCTGGTATTTCCTTACTCGGTCATTTTGGGTTTATTGCTAATGGTACATTTGATTTCAATATTTCATCAAAGGAAAATCTAGATTGTTCAATTTCAATTGATAGAAGTGAGGGTTACTTTGTTTTTGAAAGATGTGCTGTTAATATATCATTTTCACTAACTTTTATAAGAGTGAACAGCTCCTTTAATTTGTCATTTAATATGACACGGTTCTTTGACAAACCATTTGAGATTTATTTTGGTAAACTAGTAGGTGAAGAAATCCAGTTTACTCTTGCTAGTAAATCATTTACTCTTGAAGATTTTAACATGATAATTGGTCTGAACACTGGAAATTTTGGAATCAGAGCAGGTAAACTATTGAAAGAAAAAAATGGTAGTATATTGGTAAATTTTTCTTATGTAAAAGATGACGGAAACATTACATTCATATGTAATCTTTCTGTATTAAATGGAATAGATATCTATAATGTTTCATTAGGTTTCAATGATGTATGGAGTCCACCACAGGATATAATACTTGTTGGAAATTCATCTCGAATAATTGAATTCTTTTGCGAAGCAGGTGGATTTGAATATTATGTTGCCGAAGATTCTTCATGGGGATATCTATACTTTAAAGGCAACTTTTCATATGCATCATATCGATTATTTACAGTAAATAATATTACTGGGGGATTTAAAGGAAAAATACTTGCTAGAGCCGGTAATAAGGGTCTTAATATATCATGGCATACAGAAAACAAACCAGCATACAATATTACAAAGATAAATGTCTCAGGTATGTTTTTTGGTTTGGAAAATTTCCATGTCTTTTATGGAGATAAAATTGATTTCTATATCCCGCATTTATATGGTAATATTCTGCTTAAAGAGGTTTGTAATGAATCTGGTTATTTCTTTGTTGAACTTCTAGGTGGACAGAGTCATATTGATCTCAATTTTTCATTTAATTTTTCAAAGGAAATTAATGCATCTGATATTCAATTGATTTTAAAAATTGAAGATTTTCATCTAAGTCATGGAAACAAATCTGCATACTTTGAAGCTTTATGGGCTGATAAGAATCTTACATCTCTAGCTTTTCATTCTGAAAATAATATTAACCTAAGTATCGGGGACATGTATCTGCTTTTTGGTAGAAATGGATCTCCAATCGTTGAGATAAAGAATTTAACAGGGTATTTGAAAGGATATTCTGGTTTTAATGTGGATATTTCAACACCAATAAATAACTATTTTGCAGATAAGCCAAAATATTTAGATCCTTCAAATTTTACATTTTCATTTGAACTAACAGATGTAGAACTAGATTTAGAGATACAAAATATTACAGCATTTGTTCCACTGGGAAGTTTCAAGTTAGCAGCAAATACTATTGGTACAGTAAGATTTGGTTTTTTAAATATAAGTAGAGATATTGAAAAAATATTTACTCCTTACGAGGTTAATGTATCTTGGGGGAATATTACCTTTGGTTTTGATGCTCGATATGGAGAATTGAATCTTGATTTATTTGATTATAAAAATGCCGAGTCATTTTTCGAATTTTTATTAGGAATTGCATTACCAAATTTTACAGGTTTACCAACTATTACATTTGCAATAGAAAATCTCTCATTTATTGGTTATTCAAAAATTATAATACCCTTGGGTAAAGTAAATAATAGTCTATCTTTTCTAGGTTTTAAATTTGAAAATGAAATAGGCACTCATTTCAACTTGGATAGTATTTATATCAAATTCCCTGAATATCCAATATTTGATGAATAT
>CAZHIY010000002.1:0-16733 GCA_964533085.1 uncultured Thermoplasmatales archaeon
TTTGAATATGCTGTCTAAAAATTCTTATTCCATAGAATTTTTCAACAGCCTAAGTTTAAAAAAATCTGATTTATAAATTTTTTAAATTCTATACACTACATCTGTTTTTCCTCTGAAAAGGCAACAGATTTAATTGATGATTTTAGATTGTTTTGTTCAACTTCCATTTTGGTAGTTTCAGACTGCTAGCCACATTCAGGGCAAAACAATTCATTTTCCTGCCATCCCTCAATTGGCTGGTGCCTAAACATTGGACATTTGTGCAATATTCCATCCACCCAAATCAAATATTGACTAATTATTTAAAAAATTATTGGATATTATTTTTTATTTGAAGTCAACTTGAAATTGAACAAAAACATTAAATCTATGTCGAAGGATAGCAACTTTTGATGATGAACGAACCCTTTCTGAGCCATTAGGCAGTGATGAAGATCTTGAGTGCTGAAATTGCTAGATATGCTGGCTAAGCATATCTGCAATTTTTTCTAAAAATTCTTTATCTTTTTTTGTAAATGCATCTTTAATATCTGAATCAATGTCGATTTCACCTAAAACTTTACCTTCTTTTATTATTGGAACCACAATCTCAGATTTTGTAGAAGCAAAACAAGAAAGATATCTATCATCAGAATTTACATCAGAAATAATCTCAGTATCACCGCTAGCTGCAGCAGATCCACAAATGCCCTTTCCGATAGGTATTTTCGTATGTTGTGTTGTTTGTTTTCCTTTCCATGGACCTAACACTAAATCATTATCTTCAACAATATATATCCCAATCCAACTATAATGATCAAAATTTCGATATAAAAAATCAACAACATCCTCCAGGAGATTGAAGCTCTTGGAAACAATATCTTTTATCCTTTTCTCAGCTAATATATAATCCAAAAAAATCACCGTGCATACTCAAGTAAACTTGTTTGCTTATCCTTTGGTCTTAAAGTAGAAACTACATAATCATTTTCATTTGTTGGAAGTTGAATAGTTCCGTATTGACCTCCTCCACCCGATTTAATTATTACCTTTTTTGCCCGAAATGCTTGTATTGCTTCTGTAATTGCTGGAACAGTAACTCTTGAAATATCTTTAATATCTGCATCAATTAAAACTTTTATTTCACTACCAAATTCAGTGATTAGTTCAAACCATTTTTTACTTACAGTCTGAGTAAATGGAGTGCGTTGTCCAACAGCTTTTGCTATTATCTCAGTAAGTGGAATTAGATGAATATAATTGGGTCTGTGAATAGGATGTTGTGGCTCTTTAAAATCAGCTTTCTCATATATTTTATCTTTCACACCTTTCTTTATTCGTTTTCCACAACTACATTTCCAACGCCTTCGCTTTGCTTCTTTTAGAGTATAATGAGTATGGCATGATATACATGCAGATTCATGGTATTTACCTTCTTGAGGTGGTAAACCAACATTTAAAACACATTTATTTCCACCAATTCTCAATATTGCTTTACTAATTTCTTTAAAATTTGCAGCTTTTACTTCAAAGCGATTAAACTCTCGTGCAAGTCTGACAGGATGAGGACTATGACAATCAGAATTTGTCAAGAAAGTTAGTCTGTGTAGCTCTTTTATTCTATCAGCAAAATCAGTATCAGCAGAAAGTCCAAGTTCTACAAAAGAAATATACTCTGTCATATCACCATAACAATCCTTTAATGAATTATGATATGCATACATCGCTGTCCAAGGAGTAAATACATGGGCCGGACCAATTAAAATGTTTAAATCTTTAGCAATACTTGCAAGTTCCTCACCATTCATTCTAATATTTGGTCTACCATCACTTTCAATATTTTTAGATTTTGATTTTATTCTTTCTTTAAAATCCCAAACAGATGATATGCACGGAAAATAACATAGATGATGTACTCTTTTATTATCTTCAATTTCTGTACTTAAAATAAAACGTGTTCTATTCATTTCAAAAGTACCTTCATCAACTACACTACATTGTGTAATTTCTTTCATCCATTTACTGTGAAGACAATCGCCAGTTGCTACGACATCAACACCCTTTCGAGGAGCTTCTATTGAAATAGTTTTTATATTCATCTTTTTACTAGTTGCACCAGAAAAACGAGAATGAATATGTAAATCTGCATTAATAAGCATAAATCCCCTTTTGATATGTACAAACTTGTATTAGAATTTACTGAAATTTACTTCTCAACCTTCTTACCACATTTCATACAAAAGGATGATTTCTCGTCTAATTCTCCCCCGCATTCTGGGCAGAACATAGCTTTGTGGTCCCCTTTTTGGGATTTATGTTTTGAAGGTTTTTTAGATTCTTTTGACTTTGGTGAAGAAATTGCTTGAGTTGGAGGGATTTGCATTCCAGGGGGCATCTGACCTCCCATAGGTATTTTTGTGGCAAAAAATTGGGTTTTAGCCATAAATTCCAAAATACCCGCTATAATAATTATAATTCCAGCGATCAATAACAACCAACCACCTAAACCAAGCCCCCATTGAACATCAATTTGGCCAGTTACACCACTTTCTGCTACATAAGTGGTCGTTTGTCCGCCAAGTGGATTACCCGATATTGAGTTCAAAATATCTTGAGCATAATTTGTGCCCGCACTAGCTTCAACTGGCATAGGTGGAATAGCAGAGCTTATTGCCATTATTGCAATTAAAATTAGAATAAACGGTATAACGACTCTAATGCCTCTCCAAATATATTTTGAACCTAACTTTTTACTAAGAGGAATTCCAATTGTAATAATTATAAGAAAAATAAGACCAATGGCAATGAATAAAGAAAATGGAAGTACAAATGAACCCATTGGTATCGGACCTTCTGTCCCTGGAACCGTAATCTGAAGGCCATTTATTCCATCAAATTTAAGTAAATTAACCATTCCCTGGGTTTGAAATGTTTCTGTGATTCCTTCTCCAGACACTCCATAAGATACGTGATACCATGGATTTACCAGACCAATAAATGCTATAATAATTCCTAAAAAACAAAGTATGTTACCAATGCTATGCAAGTTAAAACCATTTATATAGAGCATTGAAAAAATACGCGGTCCAAGACCATACTTCTTGTGACCTCGATAAATGCGAAAAGCCATTAAAGCTATAATAACCAGACTAACTCCAATAAATATTATAATAAAATTGTACATAAACCATTCTAATGTAAATAGCATGTCATTTGATTCAAAAAGACTTTCACCCCATCCAATAGGATCATCCCACATATCTCCTTCTTCTCTAAATTTTGGGCCTTCAGGACCAGCTTGACCTAAAATAGAGGCTTCAATAGCATTTGCTTCACTATCAGCTAATTCTCCCCATCTACCTTCAAAATCAATCCAAGTTTGATCTTCAAGGGTATCTAATATATAATCATTATAATTTAATGTCTTTCCATTTGCCCCAACTATGTCACTTGCAATTCCAAGTTTTCCTGAATAAGACCTAAGGTAATTTGCATGACTCCCACGTGCAACATAAACTTTTATGTGGGTCTCCTCTTTTTCAACCTGATCCCAAGATGCTCTCTGACCAGAATGATGCTGGCTATATGCAACCCAAGATGGTCCATTATCATCAATTACAACTTGAACCATCTCCCAGTCTCCTTCATGCTGGTTTAATTCACCTTTGTTGAATGCATAAAACATCCAATATTGAATAACAGTTGATCCTGTTGCGATATCATCATAAGTACGATAATAAACTGTGTAACTATAATTATCCATTACACTTTGATAATGATTTATAACTCCATTATCTTCTATTGTGCCATGAGTGTTATCATAAAAGTAAGTTCCTGGTAAAAGTTCATCAATCCATTTTTTAATTGAATTATCTAGATGATATGAAGCATCGACAGGATAACATGTTTCTTCACCTTCAAAATAATATATTGGAGCATATGTATCAGCGATACCTTGGCCGCTACAGGTTAATACTACCAAAGATAATGAAACCATTAGAAAAACAACCAAAATAATACTGCATTTCAAGCTAACAAAAATATATTTTTCCTGCATTTTTTCACCCAAAATTGTTCAAGATGTAATATAATTATTCATTTTTAACATTTTTTTAATAATTAAACCTTTAAAATAGTATTATATTATAGTAACATTTATTAGCTTCTACTCCATATGAAAAATTGGAAAAAACGTCATTCTGATGGGATGAAAAAATTCCTTGAAAAATTAACCAAATTAGCCTAAATACTAACTCTGATGTGAAAAATGATGAATAAAGAAAAAACTGAAGAAAATAGAGGTTATGATACAGACTCAATCCAGGTGCTGGAAGGGCTCTCAGCAGTTAAGCAAAATCCTGCTATGTATATTGGCAGTACAGACGAGAGAGGTCTTCATCATCTTGTATATGAAGTTGTTGATAACTCAATCGACGAAGCTTTAGCAGGATACTGTACAAAAATCCAGGTTTTTTTGAATAAAGATGGTTCTGTCACTGTTGTAGATGATGGTAGAGGAATTCCTGTTTCAGAGCATAAAAAATATAAAAAGTCAGGTTTAGAAATTGTTATGACCACACTTCATGCAGGTGGTAAATTTGATAGTAAAGCGTATAAAGTATCTGGTGGTCTTCATGGTGTCGGTGTATCTGTTGTTAATGCTCTTTCTAAATGGCTTGAAGTTAAAGTTAGAAGGAATGGAATAGAGTATCATCAGAGATATGAATATGGTGTTCCTGTATCACAATTGAAAAAAATAGGAAAAATCGATACAAATGGAACAACTATTACATTTTTTCCAGACCCTGACATATTTGAAACAATAGATATTAAATATGAAACGATAGAAACTAGATTAAAAGAACAAGCATATTTAAACGCTGGTTTGGAAATAGAAATATTAGATGGACGCAGTAATAAAAATCAAGTTTTTAAATATGATGGCGGGATATGTGAATTTGTTCAACATATAAATCGAAATAAAGCACCTCTTCATCCAAATCCAATTTTTTTGAAAGCTGAAAAGGAAGATGTAGAGGTAGAAATAGCAATCCAATATACTGATGGGTATACAGAGAATATCTTTACTTTTGCCAATAATATAAATACTCATGAGGGTGGTACTCATCTTTCTGGTTTTAAAGGTGCTCTTACTAGAGTTTTTAATGATTATGGTAAAAAAAATAAACTTTTCGATGATAGTAACTTTGCCTTAAGTGGAGAAGATTGCAGAGAGGGAATCACAGCTGTTATTTCTTGTAAAGTTAGGCATCCCCAGTTTGAGGGGCAAACAAAAACAAAACTTGGTAATTCTGAGGTAAGAGGTATTGTTGAAAGCTTAACTAATGAAAAGCTAAGTGAATTTTTCGAAGAAACACCGGCAATTGCGCGAATAATAATAGACAAGGCACTTACAGCAAGTCGTGCACGTGAGGCTGCTAGAAAAGCTCGAGAATTGACACGTAGAAAAGGACTTCTCGAGTCGACTGCTCTCCCTGGAAAACTTGCTGATTGTTCCTCTGCTGATCCGACTAAAACTGAACTGTATATTGTTGAGGGCGATTCCGCAGGGGGAAGTGCAAAACAGGGAAGGGATAGAGAATTTCAGGCGATTTTACCTTTGAGAGGTAAGATAATTAATGTTGAAAAGGCTCGAATGGAAAAAATCCTAAAAAACAATGAAATACTTGCTTTGATTACTGCAATTGGCACTGGAATTGGAGAAGAATTTAACATTGAAAGTGCTAGATATCATAAGATAATTCTTATGACAGATGCAGATGTAGATGGAGAACATATTAGAACACTTCTTCTTACATTTTTCTTCCGTTATATGAGACCGATTATTGAGGAGGGTTATTTGCACATTGCCAATCCCCCCCTTTATAAATTAAGTAAAGGAAGGCAGATTGAATATGTCTATTCAGAGCGAGAAAAGCTAGAAAAACTTAAGGAATTAGGTAAAACTGGTATTGGTATCCAACGTTACAAGGGTCTTGGTGAGATGAATCCTAATCAGTTATGGGAAACCACTATGGATCCTGAAACAAGATTAATGGCAAAAGTTACTGTTGATGATGCTGTCGATGCTGATGAACTTTTTACAATTCTTATGGGTGAAAACGTAGAACCAAGAAGAGAGTTTATTGAGACACATGCAAGGGATGTTGTTAATCTAGACATATAGGTGATATAATGACAGAGGAAGAACCAGTTAAAAGGGAATTCATCCGGGCTATTGAAACTGAAATGAAACGTGCTTTTATTGATTATTCAATGAGTGTCATTATGAGCCGTGCCTTACCTGACGTAAGGGATGGCTTGAAACCAGTTCATAGAAGAATTTTGTATGCTATGAATGATATGGGTCTTACGCATGATAAACCTTATAAGAAATCAGCAAGGGTTGTTGGAGAGTGCTTTACTAAAGACACAATGGTTTTAACTAAGAAAGGTTTAATGCCTATAAAGGACATAGAAAAAGGAGATAAGGTTTATACTCAAGATAGTATTAAAAAAGTTAAAGAACTTTATTTAATGCCTAAACGTGAGTTATTAAAAGTCACTTTAGAAAATGGATTGGAAAATAAAGTCACAAAATCTCAAAAATTTAAGGTTTTAACAAAAGATTTGAAGTTTGAATGGAAAGAAGCAAAATATCTTAAAAAAAATGATTTTATTGTTGTAAAATATGATTACCCCAATATTAAAAAGTGTGTTAAATTAAACAATAAAAAAAGTGCTTTATCCAAAATTTTAAACGAAAATATAGGCTACTTACTAGGTATTTTCATATCAGATGGATGGATATCAAATGATTATGGTCTGAAAAAACATCCAAGAATTTGTTTTTATGGTGGAACAAGTAAAGAAATTGCAGAAAAAGTATCCCATATTATTGAAAAAGAATTTGATTATAAACCTACTATTCAGAAAAAAGATTACCAATTGAAATTATGGGAAAAAAAATGTATTTACTCGGTTAGAATTAACAGAAAAAAAATAAATGATTTTTTTATTTCAAACTTTAATTTAAAAAACGTAAATGCTTTTACAAAAAAGATTCCTCCACAGATTTTTAACTCTCCTCAAAAAGTTATTTATTCATTTATTTCTGGATTGATAGATGGAGATGGATCCATACATAAAAACAGAAACATGATTAATTATAGTTCTATTTCTAAAGAATTGATTGGTCAACTACTGATTCTATTCCAGCATCAAGGGGTTTTTGGCTCAAAACATTGTTTAAATAAATTAGGGAGTCACTATATCAGTGAAAGAAAAATTGTTGATAACCATCCACTTTTTTATATAGAAATAAATGGAAGCTGTGCTGTTGAATTAGCTAAAAATTTAGATTTAACAAGTCCTGAGAAAAAAATATTAGCTAAAAGACTTGCAGAAAATAAAGTATCAAAAAGAGATTCGTGGTCTAAATATGACGTAATTCCATATGCTGGGGAGCACATTTTTGGAGAATTTAGCAAGAAACATCTTGGAGGTGAATGGTATAAAGATATTTCAGGGGAAAAGTTTAGAATTGGAATAAAATATCCCGGTGGCTGTAAGATAAGATATTCAAATGATTTGAAAAGAAAATCTCTCCATCTCTCTCAGGTTAACCTTTGGGGAATTAAAGAGAAACTAGATAGAATTGGATCTGATATAAATGAATTTATAGAATATGTTCTTCAAAACAAAATTACTTTTTTAAAAGTAGCTTTAGTAGAAAAAATTGAAGCAGAAGAAACATACGATATACAAGTCGAATATGATCATGAATTTGTTGCTAATGGAATGATTTCACATAATTGTCTCGGTAAATATCATCCGCATGGCGACCAAGCAGTTTATGACTCAATGGTCAGAATGGCTCAGGATTTCTCACTTCGTTATCCCCTTGTCGATGGTCAAGGTAATTTTGGGTCTGTGGATGGAGACTCTGCAGCTGCTATGCGTTATACTGAAACTAGACTTGCAAAAATAGCTAAGCTTATGATTCAGGATATTGAAAAGGAAACTGTCGAGTGGACTGAGAATTTTGATGGATCGCTAAAAGAACCTGTAATGCTACCTTCAAAGCTTCCTAATCTTTTGATTAATGGGTCTTCAGGAATTGCCGTTGGAATGGCAACAAACATGGCACCTCATAATCTATCAGAGGTAATTGATGGAACTATTCAACTGATAGAAAATCCTGAAATGACAACGTTAGAATTGATGGAGATAATACATGGCCCTGATTTTCCTACAGGTGGAATTATTTATGGAAAAGGTGGAATTTTAAGTGCATATTCTGAGGGCAAGGGTCTTGTGAGAGTTCGTGCTCGAATTGATATTGAAGGAAAAGATAAGAAAAAAATTATAGTCAACGAGCTTCCTTACCAAGTAAACAAATCAAAACTTCTGAAAAATATTGCAGAACTTGTTAAAACAAAAAAAATCGAAGGAATAACTGATCTTAGAGATGAAAGTGACCGAAAAGGTATGCGCATTGTAATTGAATTAAGACGTGATGCAATAGAAGATGTTGTTATTAATCAGCTGTATGAGCATACTGATCTTCAGACAACATTTGGGATTTTAAACCTTGCAATTGTGGAAGGTGAACCAAGGATACTTGCTTTGAAAGAAATTCTCCATTACTACATCAAATACCGAATAGAGGTTATAACCCGGCGAACAACTTATGAACTAAATAAAGCAAAGGAAAAAATGCATATTCTAGAAGGTTTCATGGTTGCTTTAAAAAACATTGATGAAGTAATTAGGATAATTCGTAAAAGTAAGCATGTGGAGGAAGCAAAAGAAAATCTAATGAAAAGATTTGATTTTTCTGAAAAACAGACAAAGGCAATTCTTGATATGCGCTTACAAAAGCTAACTGGGATGGAGATTGAAGGAGTAAAAAGAGATTATGATGAAACAAAAACTCTTATTGAAAAACTGGAAATATTGCTAAGTGACAAACAAAACATCCTAGATGTTATAAAAAATGAACTTTTAGAAATCAAAAATCAATTTGGTGATGAACGACGCACTGAGATTGTTGAGGGTGAAATTGATATTGAAGTTGAGGACTTAATCCCTATTCAGGAAGTTGTAATCACAATTACCGATAGTGGATATATAAAGCGTATACCCTGTGAAACATATAGAACTCAACATCGTGGTGGAAAAGGACTGAAGGGAATGCAAACAAAGGAAGAAGATATTGTCGTTGACTCGTTTATCACTTCCACTCATGATTATATTATGTTTTTTACAAATCATGGAAAGGCATTTTGGTTAAAGGGATACAGGATCCCTGAAGGTACAAGACATGCAAAGGGAAAAGCGATAATAAATCTCTTACCAAGACTTGAAGAAAAAGAATATGTTGAAACAGCAATTCCAATTCATGAATTTGATGAACAGCACTTTCTTGTTTTTGCAACTAAAAAGGGTATTATAAAAAAGACTGTTCTTTCAGCCTATGGTAATGTTAGGGTTAATGGTATACGAGCAATTAAACTTGATGAGGATGACGAATTAATTAATACGAAACTTTCCGATGGAAAACAAACTGTCATGATTGCTACAGCAAATGGTCAGGCATGCAGATTTGATGAGAAAGAAGTACGGCCTATGGGCAGGGTTACTAGAGGTGTTATAGGCGTAAGATTAAGAAAAGATGATAAAGTTGTTTCAATGGCAATTGTTGGTGAAGAAGGAAATCTAATGACAGTTACTGAAAATGGTTATGGGAAACGTTCACCGATTGAGGCATATAGAAAAACACATCGGGGAAGCAAAGGTGTTAGAACAATTATAACAAATGAAAGAAATGGTAAAGTTATCTGGGTAAAAGAGGTAACTGATAAAGATGAACTTATGCTTACGAGCATGGATGGTATGATGGTAAGGGTTCCAGTAAAGGACATACGGATAATGGGTAGAAGTACAATGGGTGTTACAATTATGAGACTTAATAAAAAAGATAAAGTCGTTTCAGTTGCAAAGATAGTTGAAGATGAAAATGGTGAAGATGATCTAGATTAAATTAATAGAAAAAAGAAAAAAAAGAATTTATTTTTTAGGTTCCATGAATTGGTATATATGGAGTTAATGCTGGATCACCATATATTGTATACTCATAGAATGATAAGAACTTATTATCCATACGTGGTAATAATCCAGATGCTTGTTCTGCCATCTGATTATATATATCGCGGTCGGTTTCTGGATCTCCAGTTAAGACAAGTGGTGGAGACCACCAAACTTTCCAATTGATTTCATTTTCATCAAAGTAGTTGTTTCTAGCTTCTCTAAATGCGTAACCAATGCTTGTTCCTTCTTCCTTTTTTAGGGTTTCTAATATATCAGAGTAAAATTTGAATCCGAAGTGTTGTTCAGGATAGATTTCCCTCTTTTTTAAATCTCTTTTAGCCTTTATATATCTTAATAATGTTGTACCCGGTATATCATATTGGCGTGTTTTTGGCTCAATATAGCCACCTGCTACATTTGAGCAGGTTGTTGCAGCAATTACTGTTCCACATCCAGCATGAACATAAGCCTGAGACAATCCTTGTTGTGGATATACACCATCGATTTCTCCAACTATACAACTTTCCATCCATAGAACAGATGGTCCAAGATTCATATATTCTACATTTCGCGTGTCATATGCACCTAAATCGTTATACGACATACCAGGTCCAAGCCCAATTATTGGTGCAAAAAATCTTTGAAAGAATATACTAAGAATCCCATTAGGTAGTCCTAGCCCCAGCTTATAAACACCTACGTCTCCCATAACCATTAGATGCTGGTTTCCATGAGCATTTGCTAAAATGAAATTAGCACCTTCTTGTTGCTCTTTACCTTTGCAAACCTCTTCACCTATTGTGTTTTTTAACTGTCTTTTAGATAATAATAGTCTATTCAACAGGTTGGCTTTCTTTAGTTTATTAATTGCTTCACTACTAAAACCTTTTAGTATTGCCTCGTTTTCTCTATATATTTCGGTCTCAAAACCTAGGTCTTGAACATTTTTTTGTAGGGTTAAACCAGTTAAAATTGAAGCGCCAGTCCACATCTTTAAAGGTTCACCACGTTTTGTCAAACCCAGTATCTGACCAAATAATATGTATTTAATAGGGGGTTCTTGGAAATCGTTACCTCCGCCCATTTGTATAATTGCTGTGTTCTTCCATTCATTCATATCTTCAATGATCTCATTATAAAATATAGATCTTAAGATTAAGGCATCGGCATCTTGGACGTCCCATCCAGTAATTCTTCCTACAATATTTTCTTGATATGGGTATCTCTCCCCTTCACGTACCTCGCTATATTCATCCATAATATTTCCATGCCAGTCTCTTATAGGATCTATGTTGCCATAAATAAAATCGCTTGGGAGACCTGCACCAAAGTAACCTGCATGGTCTTCTTCAGCAGGCTCAATACCATTATCATAAATAAACTGAGGTATCCCTATAGTGCCTCCGCAAAGCGCAATATAAACTGGATTCTCTTTGTAATAGTCTCGTAGTTCTTTTATATCAAAATCTTTTTCAAGTTCGATATCTGCTAGATTGGCGAGTAACTCATTTATCTGATCATGAATTTCAAAAACATGATCATTTGATGCACCAGCAATATTAGCATTTCTTCGTGGTACCCAGTAACCTGGTGAAGGCCAACCATTGTATAACACATCATCATCAGCAGTAAAGGCAAATTCTGGTTTAGCAAATATTATACCTTTGTGATATGCAGTTAAATAAGGTGCTATTGATGAAAGATTCTTCATTAAAGAATAAACTGGATCATTCAGTCTTTCAATGACAATATTTGCTTTTAGATCACCATCATCACTTGCTAACCAGGACCCAACACCATGAATTGTATAGGTCGCTCCACCTCTATCATATAAAACTACCTCTGTATACGTTTTATCTTCGATTATATTTCCATTTGCATCTCTTATGGGTACTCCACCACCATGAGTGCTGCCACCATATATCTCAAATTTTTGTAAACCTATAGGCTCATTCTCATCCTTAATACCAATATTGAAAACAGCGCTATCACCCAGTAATTCCACATCGTCTATATTTAGATTTATACCAGTAAATTTAACAAGTGCATACGTGTAATTCTTAGGAATTGTAAACTCACCAATTATCTTTCCATTTGCTCCACCACCTATTAATGATTTTGCTATTTCTGAAGTCGCACTGGTTTTCACATTTACAGGACCAAAATTATACTCAACACTATCAATAACTTCAGGCTGCCAAGCATCAACTGGGTTTGCTATTGTAATATATTCTACTCTTTCTCCTAGCTTTTCTTCGATAATCTCGATAGATGCATTTACTACTTCATCAACATCATCAAATTTCAGGACATCGCCATAACCTTGAATATTTTCTCCACAAACAATGGTTTTCTTTACTTCAAGATCTGCTAGAACCTCAGAAACATCAGTATCTATTTCATCAGTAACAATTACAGGTATTCTCATATATGAAGCTAAAGGTGTTGCTAATAATCCTAGGTTGTATCCAGATTCGCTATATTCAATTATTAAAACTGCATCACTCTTATCCCAATACTGTCTTGCAATTCTAATTGATGCTTCTTTAGCAGTTTCGTTCACACCAATAATTTCGCACTGCTTACCTCCATTTAATTGATCTTGAACTCTTAGAATTGCCCTTGAAGGATTTTTCATATTCATTACATAAAGTGGTTTTACTGTTTGCTCACCTTCTTCACAATAATTAACAGCTAATGGTGTAGCAATAAGCGAATAAAAAGGACAACTATCAGACACAGTGATAGCATCTGGATTATCTTTTAATGTGCCTGTAACATTGATAAAATTGTTCATCTTTGCAGCTCCTACACCAGCCTCTTCGGGAACCCAATAATAGATACCGATTGCAGCTAAAATTAATATAATAACCCCTGTTATAACGATAAGTTTATCGTTCTTCTTCATATTTTATCCCCCAAAGAAAATAATATTTAGTATCCTACTATATTTGAATCTTTCTATATAATATTTTCTATTATAATTTATATAACAATTTTAATTATAATAATCAATTCCTAAATTTATAAACCTTTTGTATTTATTATAATGCTATAAATAAAATTTGTGTAAAATAATAATAAAAATTTACAAACGAATTTTTATTTAATAATTACAGACATAACCTTCAATACTTTTAATAGGGAAATAACTATTTACCCAAAAAAAAGGAGCTTAAAATTATGCCAGAAGAAGAAATGTCTAAGCAATTACAGGATCAAATAAATCGATTACAACAAATGAGAATGCAACTTCAGATGATATTACAACAGCGTCAACAGGTTGAACTTCGATTAAGAGAAATTGAAGAAGCACTAGAAGAGTTAGATAAAACAGAGGAAAAAACGCCTATATACAAAAGCGTTGGAGCAATTCTGATAAAAATGAAGGGAAAAAATGAAGTAACAAAAGAATTAAAATCAGATAAAGAATCATTAGAATTAAGAAAAAATTCTCTTGAAAAGCAAGAGGGAAGTACAAAAGAAAAATTAAATGAACTACAAAGTAAGGTGCAGAATGCACTTAGTTTATCCAGCAATTCAAATTAAGATATTTATAGGTTTAAATGTTTAAAAAAAGATATTTTTCTGCTAAGGATGATCTCAAAACAGGTTTTTTCTGTAAACTTACCTTGTTTTTTGGATTAGTTTTATTTTTAATTTATTTATTTACAAAAATAAGTGCTTTGATTATTGGAGAAGATAGTATAGGTTTAGCAAAACAAATTTATGATTTTTCTCAAACAAGCGCTCCAAATTCCATTCTTGCTTTTTCTATTATTTTACTTGGAATAGGAGTAATTCTATATTTTTTCTATTGCCAATTTGCAAAACTTGCAAAAATTGCTGATGAAATCGAAAAATCAGAAAACCTAGAAGATATTGATTAAACCAGTTTATCTTCCATATCTTCTTTTCCTTTGTTGGCAAGTTCTAATTGCTTTGAGAAAATCTCTTTTTTGAAACGCTGGCCAGTAAACATCTGAAAAGTATAGTTCGGAATATGCTAACTGCCATAAAAGAAAATTAGAAATCCTTTCTTCTCCAGAGGTTCTTAGGATTAGATCTGGATCAGGTATTCCATTTGTATATAAATATTTTGAAACTATTGGTTCTTGGATCTCTTCAATTTTTAATTTACCTTCTTGGACATCATATGCAATTTCCTGTATTGCATGAATTATTTCCTCTCTACCACCATAAGCAAGAGCTATATTAAATGAATATCTTTCATATTTTTTAGTTTCTTCCATTACATATTGGGCAGATTCCGATATCTCTTTTGGTAAAAGATCTAATCGCCCAATAATTCTTATTTTAACCTGGTTCTTATGTATACGTGAATCCTTTAAGGCTCTATTTAATTCGTTTCTACAAAGATCCATTAGTGTTTTTACTTCATCAATATCTCTTTCAAAATTTTCAGTTGAAAAAGCATACAATGTTAGATTTTTAATTTCGAGTTCAAAACACCATTCTAGAACGTCTTCTATTTTATCCCTTCCAAATAGATGACCGGTGTCAGGAGATAATCCAAATTCTTTAGCAAAACGTCTGTTTCCATCCATTATAATTGCAACATGCTCTGGAACAGGGTTTTCTTTTACCTGTTCTAGGAGCTTGTCATCTCGAATTTTATCAATTTTTTTTGAAATATATCCATAGGAGTTAGAATTATATATCATTGATCCTAATTTTCTCATAACATTACTTTGGAGAGCATATTTCTCAAGATCATTGATTTTTTTATCTGCAAGAACTTTAAGTGGAGGTTTTTTTGATGAAATTTTATATCCCCAAATCTGCCCTATATCTAATGTATTATTTAAAATTGTTGAACCATTGAACCACTCAATTATTTTCCTTCTAAAAATAACAATTATACTATTTTATAATAGATAATTATCAACTTGATTTTTCTTTTACAAATTTTTTAATACCTTCTATATTATCAAGGATTAACTGAGCTTTTCTTAAGCCAAATCTAAAAGGATAATTGTCGTTTTTATCTCTTTTCAATATGATGATAGGATTTCCAAAATATTCTTCAAATTCCACAGGCATTTCTTAACACTCCTAATTACTATATTATATCCAATAACAAAATGATTTCCTTTTTTTAAAATTTACTCTTATACTGCCAAAGTTTATATATAGCAAAAAGATATTGCGTCCCCCTAAAACTTAAATGGTGATACACTGGGTAATATCAGACAGACTTTCATAAAAAACATCGCTATTGATTTGGCAAAAACATATCCAAAACAATTTAAACATGATAATTTTCAACATAATAAGGAAAAAGTTACAGAATATTGTGATGTTCATAGCAAACTTTTAAGAAACCGTATAGCTGGATATATAACCAGGTATTTGGCTTCTCAAAATAAGGGAAAGATTAGTCCACCAATTTCTGAGTAGTAACCCAAAATTTATTTTAATGGGGGTGATTTTAGATTTGGGTGAATTTATAGAAAAAATTAAACAAGCAATAGCTGAACTTCAAAAAGGAAAATTCATTTTAATTTTTGATGATGATTCTAGAGAAGCAGAAACCGATTTAGTAATTGCATCAGAATATGTAACCCCTGATTCTATAAAAACGATGAGAAAAGATGGTGGAGGGCTTATTTTTTTAATGGTTTCAAAAGAAGTAGCTAATAGATTGCAGCTACCTTTTTTAGCTGATATGTATTCTAATATAGAAAATAAATATCCCGTTTTAAAAAAACTTGTTCCAAATGATATACCCTATGATGCAAAATCATCTTTTTCACTATATATCAATCATAGAGATACCTTTACAGGTATAACTGATAATGATCGAAGCTTAACAATGAAAAAATTTGCAGAACTAGCAAAAAAAATTGAAACTTTAAATGATGGAACAGCCATAAATATGTTTGGAAAAGAGTTTAGATCACCAGGCCATATACCAATTTGTATTGCAGCAAAAAATCTTCTAAATGAAAGAAAAGGACATACTGAACTTGTAATTTCAATGATGAAAATGGCAGAATTAACTCCAATTGGTAGCGGCTGTGAAATTATGGGCGATGATGGAAAAGCTTTATCTAAGGATAAAGTAAAAAAATATGCAAAAGACCATAATCTAATTTTTTTAGAGGGTAGCGAAATTGTAAAGTCGTGGAAAAAATGGTTAAAGTAATGGCAACAGGAACATTTGATCTTCTGCATCTTGGCCATATTTACTATTTGAAAGAATCAAAAAAATTAGGAGATAACTTGGTGGTTGTTGTTGCAACAGATGCTACTGTTAAAAGATTAAAGCACGAACCAGTAAATCCTGAAGATATACGTCTTAGTCTTATAAAGGAATTAAAAATTGTTGATGAAGCTTATCTTGGTCACGAAGATGATATTTATGAAATTGTAAATGAGATAAAACCAGATATTATTGCTCTAGGTTTTGACCAAATACATGATAAGAAAAAAATTGAAAATGAGTTAAAAAAACGAAAAATCAATTCAAAAATTGTGCGACTTGAAAAGTACAATGGTAGCAGTGACCTTGAAGGAACACGTAAAATAATTAGTAAAATTATTTCTGCTTATGAGTTCCAAAAAAATATAGAAAGGATTGAGGCAAATGAAAAAAATAGGCATTGCAGATACCACATTTGCTCGTTTTGATATGGCAA
>CAZHIY010000002.1:16743-25376 GCA_964533085.1 uncultured Thermoplasmatales archaeon
TTTGAAAATTATCCGTTATACTGTTCCAGGAATAAAAGACCTCCCAGTTGCATGTAAAAAACTTTTTGAAGAAAAGAATTGCGACATTGTGATGGCCCTTGGTATGCCTGGACCTAAGCCAATTGATAAACAATGTGCTCATGAGGCAAGTACTGCTCTTATACAAATTCAGCTTATATGTAACAAGCATATTCTTGAAATTTTTGTTCATGAGGATGAAGCAGAAGGGGAAAAAGAACTAGCATTTCTTGCAGATAAACGTGCTCGCGAGCATGCATTGAATGCTTTAGATTTATTGTTTAAACCTGAACATCTTACAAAAAACGCAGGCAAAGGTCTGCGAGAAGGATATAAGGATGCAGGACCCTTAAGAGATTAGGGAGGATTTAAGGTATGGTAAAAGAAGAAAATATAAAGATTGGAGCTGTTGTATCTGAATTCAATTATGATATAACAATGGTGATGCTAGAAAGAGCAAAAGAACATGCATATTTTTTAGGAGCAGAGATAACACAGACCGTTAAGGTCCCAGGTGTTTTTGATATGGGCCTTGCAATAAAGAAATTGTTACAACGAAAAGACATCGATGCTGTTGTTGCTATAGGTGCAGTAATAGAAGGAGAAACTGAGCATGATGAAATAGTAATTCAGCACGCTTCAAGAAAAATCGCGGATCTATCTGTTGAATTTGATAAACCAGTTGGACTCGGCATTACTGGACCTGGAATGACTCGACTACAAGCAGAAGAAAGGATTGAACGAGCAAAAAGCGCAGTTGAAGCTGTAGTAAAATTGCACAAAAGATTAAAGTTATGATAGTAGTTTTTACTACTACTTCTTCTCTTTATTAATCATTTTAAAAATTGATGGTAGATGGATAGTATATGACCCATCTTTTTGAATAATTATTGGCTCTTCCTCTAAAAGTCCCTTAACATCTATATTGTACTTACCTGGCTTTTCAATATCAATAGTTTCGGGTGTATCATTTTTCTCAAGTTCTGCTTCGATTTTTTCAAGTGTTGCCTTTCTATATTCATCATCAGTTACAATATCAATTTCTTCTTTACTTTCAGGAATCACTTTTATACTTTCTGATATATGCTTCTTCATTGCTTTACGAACATCTTTTGGTTTAATTTTAACCCAATTACCAGATTTATCAACCATATCCTCATTATTAAGTTCAGTACCCATTATCTCCATTATTGTTGAGTTTAAGTCTTTACCAACTTTTTCGGTAATTGTATTTCTCTCTTTTTCATCTAATGGTTCCTTAGTATAAAAAAAACGATTTCCACTACAAATAGGGCATCCTTTTAAAAGTTGAGAAGATCCCTCTTCAAAAACCTTTCCACATTTAAGGCATTGGTGAGGCATTTCTAATTTGCACCTCTACCCGGAATAATTTTTGTTTGGATCATATCATTGTCTTTACGTATTGTTTTCAATAAATTTGCTGGTCCAATAAGAGTTACTCGTGGTTTTTTTGAATAACCAAATAGTTTTTGAAAAAAAGTTGGTCTATCCTGACCAAGTCCTTCCATCTCTACTCCAATAAAGGTGTCCTCCTCAATTTCTTTCATTGTGTGTTCAATTAAATTAGTCTGCTCAAAAGGTGTTAGACCATGTTCTAATACCAAAATCTTTCCTTTTTTTACCTCTTTTAATATAAATTGTAATTTTTCTGAAGAAGTAAGTTCATCTAGTTTATGACGTGAGACTAAATTAAATGAAATCTCTTTTTCTTTTTTAGCCAACTTATCTACCTCCGCTTTTTCCTTCGCTTTTTACTGAAATGATTTACCATTGTTGAATAAAGATTATCTGAGTTATAACCAGTTAATGCACTAATTGGAATAACAGGATGCTGAGGAAATGCTGATTTAAGCGTAGCAGGGCTTGATTCCTCCATATCTATTTTATTTGCTGCAATTAAAACAGGAAGGTTTCTTGCTTCAAGATTCCCAAGTATAGTAACATTTACTTGAGTAAAAGGATCCTGTGTTGAATCCATAACTAGTAAAACTCCATCGATATCTTCAAGCCATTTTATAGATTCTATAACACCCTCGGTAGCCTCTTTTGCTCTTCGCTTAGCTTCATCTTTGTTAAGACCCCATGTATTCATAAAATCTTTATAGTCTACTTTTGTAGCAACTCCAGGCGTATCAACGATGTCCATAAAAAGAGATGAACCGCCATTTTCAACCTTTACATTTTTTTTCCATTTCGCTCTTCGTGTTTCATGTGGGATTTCTGAAACACTACCCATTATATCCCCCGTCCAATCACGCAAAATTCGATTTGCTAAAGTTGTTTTTCCAACATTTGGTGGACCATATATGCCAATTTTTGCATGCTTTTTTCCAAAAATCCTCTGTAATATTGAGCCTAAAGTAACTTTTCTGAATAAACCCATCTATGCATCCTCCTAGTAATTAGCCCTTTAATCAAATAATATATAACCAAAGTATTTATTAGTTTAATGGTCAATAAATATACAAGCAATCTTTTATCAAATTATATCAAATATCTTTTTAAAATTAATGAAAATCCTTATATAGCAACAAGCTTATTATCTGTGTCCGTGGTAAATTTGGGAGGCATGATTTATTATGGCTGAGGAAAATATGATGGTGGAAGATATAGGTTCACTTAGAGAAAAATTGCTTGCTGTATCAAACGAAATAGATGATATTAAAAATTCGTTTGCAAAAGGTGCTGAAGATCTATCAAGAGTTCAGAGCATGTTAAGTGTTGGTGATATTGAAAATATCAGTGGATTAATAGAAAAATTTCAAAGTAAAATTGATGAATCAGAAAAACAAAAAGTAGAAGCATCTGAAGGTGCAAAGAAATATAGCGAGGAATTGGAGAAAGAAAAAGAGCGATTAATTAAACTTTGGGATGCCTACAAAAATCAGGAAGAGGAACTCACTAAAACTGAAAAAAGGATTAATGAATTTGAAGAACGTACTAGACTTGCTGAAACGTCAAAAAGACAACTTGAAGACGATCTTACTGCCCGCATTGAAACATTAACTTCAAGACTGACAGAATATGAGGATAGAGTGGGTAGTTTTGAAGATTTCAAACAGAAAAGTGAGGAATTTGATAACATAAGAAACCAACTCGAAAGAGAAATACATGACTTAAAAGAAGAAAATTCCAATAAAGAAAATATGATAAATAATCTTAATTCAAGAATCAACGAATTTGAAGAAAAAGAAAATTTCGAAGAATTTAAAGAAAAGTTTGAAGAGGTTAATGCTGAATATGAAAAAGAAAAAGAAAGACTAACAAAGTTATATCAATTATATGAAGAAACTGATTCCGAATGCGTACAATTAAGACAAGAAAATCAAAGTTGGCAGAATTGGTACAACTCAAACAAAGAAATTTTTACAAAATTATTTGCAACTCCTCCGGCAACATCAACAGAAGCTAGGAAGGATTCACATAAATCAACACCTCACAATGAGAATATTGAAAAGAAGAAAAAACCAAAAAAGAAAGGAAAATTAAGATTTAAAAGATAATTTTTTTTATTCAATTTTTACAGTGCTACTTCCATCTTCTTTCTCATTTATAAGTATAGTGTTTTCCATATCATTTTTTACATCATCTATATGAGTAATTAAAAAAATCTGCCGGAATTTTGATGACAGACTATTAAGTGCTTTCATAATGTTATGTCTTCTAAAAATATCCTGTGAACCAAAAATCTCATCAAGAATTATAAAATTAAATACTCCACCTGCACGTTCTGTTATTACCTCTGAAATTGCTAAACGTAGACATAAGTTTGCTAAGTCTTCTTCCCCACCTGAAAACCGCTCAATTGAATAAGCATTACCATTATCATAAATTAAAAGGTCATACTCTTCGTCAAGCTCAAGCTCATGATATTTGCCATCGGTTAAACGTTCAAAGAAATCAGATGCATATAATGACAAAGTAGGGCGAATTCTTGAGATTAAATGTGTTCTAAAATTAGACATAACATCTGATAACATACCAAGATGATGAACAACAATCTTTTCCTTCTTTATTTTTTCTTCATACTTTCTTAACTCTAATATTTTTTCCTTGAAATTATCAATTTTTTGAGTTATGAGCTTTTTATCACTTTCCTTTTTTTCTATGTCAAGATTGAAAGAATTTAATGTATCCTTTCTATCATCAAGACTCAACAAAGTTTCTTGATATTTTTTATAAAACTGATTGGTCATTGCAATAACATTTTCATATTCTTTTATATCAAATTTTATTTGTTTTAAATCCTTGAACTTTTTCTCTTTTTTATTTTGTTCTATTTTTTCTTTATTGATTTCATTTGAAATGTTATTAATAGTTGTTTCAATTCTTTCTTTTTCTCTGATTTGATTATTAATATATTTATCCTTTTTTTGTAAAGCTAGTTCTTCTCGTTTAATTTTTTCCTTTGATTCTATTAGTAACTTTTTTTCTTTTTCAAAGGTAATAATTTCTTTTTTCTTTTCTGATTTTTCTTTTTCAAATTTTGTTATTAGATTCTTGTATTGACTTGCTAAGACTCTTTCACATGTTGGACATTTAGCTTCTGGACCGATTTTTTCAATTTTTTTCTTTTTAGAATCAAGCGCATCTGCATCTTCTTTGATTTTATTGATCAATGTATTTTTTTGTTCAATTTGTTTTACATAATCTTCAATTTTTAAATCAATTTCATTTAGTCTTTTTTCCAAGGATTTAATATTACTATCCAGGTCTTTAAAATTATCAAGTTTCTTTTTTTGTTGTAAAACAGTTTTTATCCTACCGTCGATTTTATCATTTAGAATTTTGATTTCATCTGCTAATTTATTTTTATTTTCAAAAAGAGTTTTTTTCTCAACAAGTTCTTCCTTCTTTTTATTTATATTTTCAAAATTACTTTTTACGTTTTTACATTTTTTTTCAATTGCATCTCGCTCTTTTCTTAAATTTAGTAAATTTTCTTTTGATTTTTTTATTAAAACTTCATTTTCCTTTCTTTGTTTTTCTAGGTCCTTAATATTTTCTTTAAGGATATCTATTTTATCTTTGCCTGTTTCATCAATAAGATTATGGTTTAACTTTTCAAGAATTGTAACTTTGTTTCTTTTGTCAGATTTTATTTCTTTGATTACTTCATCTAGTGAATCTATTCCCAGCATTTTAAGAATCAATGGTCTTCTTTCACTTGTATTCATGGTAGAAAGAGCGTTTAGCTCTTTTTGTTTAGCAAAAATTGAGGTAAAAAATGATTTGAAATCCATTCCAAGTTTTTTTTGGATGTATTTACTTACAACATCAGCACCTGTAGCAGCAATTTTTCCATTAATGGTAGCAGTTGCAGACGCAGTTAGATTTTTTCCTATCATTTCCCGGACAATCCTGTAACTATCATTTTCAAAAATAAACTCTAACTCAACTCTACATGGATCTGTTGATAGGGATCCTTCACGTTTTATCTGACTGGTAGAAGTTCTTGCTGCAACGGAGCCATAAAGAACCCATGCTAATGCCTCAAAAATTGTTGATTTCCCAACTCCATTTAGTCCTAATATGCCAGTAACTCCATCTGGAAATTCAATTATCACATTTTTGAATTTTCTATAATTCCTTAGTGTCAATGTTTTAAGAATCATTTGCCCTCTTCTCTTGACTCAACCTTATCAATATACCCTATACCAAGTTCAAAAAGAGTATCTTTTTCTTTCAAATCCTGACTTTCAATAAATTGTTTAAATTCAGTTGTTAAAGCATCGATTTTAGATGTTTTTGATAGTGATGATTCTCCATTCTTAACTACATTAGCTTTAATCTCATAATGGATAGCTTCGCTACTCATTTTTTTAATATCATTAAAATCAAGATTTCGGTATATTTGAGTGGGAATGTCATCAAGGATTATTCGAAACGTTTTTTCTTTGGGGTTAAGCTCTTTTACAGCATCCTTAATTTTTTTCATTATTTCTTCTAATTTCAGATTTGAACATTTAATCGGCTTTGGGTCTATCATTGGTCTAATTTTTAGTTGGATAAAATTGGATTTTACTGTTTTATTAGTTAACTCAATTTCTAAAAATCCCTTATTATCTGGGGCATCTGTATATGTAAATCGTTCAGTTGATCCAGAATAAAATGCATTATTTGCAAGCTTTGTAAACCTATGATAATGTCCAAGTGCAATATAATCAAAATCATTGCTAAGGGCCTTTGCTGGTATTATTAACTCATTGAACTCACTCATACTAAATACTTTTATTCCAGATACCGCACCATGAGAGGCAAAAATATTGAAATCAGCAGATGAATCAGGTTTTATTTTTTCAAGTTCACTATCAAATTGTTTTTTTAATTCACATTGTGGAACTGCATGAACAGTTACTTTCTTGTTTTTTATATTAAACGAAAAAGTTTCATATTTTGCATTATAAATCGGATAAATATTATCCATATGATTAAAAATACTGAATATATGTCCTGTTTCCTTTAGTCTTGGATGTTCATGATTACCTGCAATAATAACAAATGGAATTTTTTTTTCTGAGATTCGAAGGATCTGATCAACTGCAAAAGTTATTGCTCTATTATTTGGTCTTACAGAATCAAACAAATCACCTGCATGTATTATCAGATCAGGTTTTGATTTCACTGTATAATCAACAAACTGTTTGAAAGCGTAATATGTATCTAATTCACGTTGATTTATTCCATCTGGAGTTGATTTACGATAGGCAGAATAGCCAAGATGGGAATCAGCAATGTGTAAAATCTTCATTTTATCTTTTACGATCAAGTTTTATTGAAACAACATCGCAAGCAAGAGTTTCGGCATCAAGAGTAGGTGCAATAGGCGGCGCATATGCTGTTTCAAGTTTTCTAAATGTTTCAACATTCATACCACCAAGAATAGCACATGCAAATGTGTCAATTCTTTTTGCAGCTTTATCTCCAACAGCTTGTGCAGCAATGATTTTTCCTGTTTTTTTATTAACAAAAACTTTTATACTAATCGGTTTTCCTCCAGGAAAATAATGTGGCAGAGATAAACCATTAAATTTACCTGAAACAACAGGTAAACCTTTTACTCTCGAACCAACCGCAGCTATTTCAAACCCAAAAAATTCAGAAGTGCTAGTTTGAAGTATTCCATCTGGTAATATATAATTTCCTCCAGCTGCATTAATTCCAGATGTAATTCCTTGTCTTACAGCAATACTTCCAAGACCAATTGGGACAGATTTCTTTGTACAAAAATCATAGAATTCTGTACAATCACCTATTGCATAGATGTTTCTTAAAGATGTTTCACACTTCCTGTTGACAGAAATATGGCCTGTTTGACCTATATCACATCCAGCATCTTTTGCTAGTGAGATATTAGGCTTTATACCAACAGCAATAACTAAAAGATCCGTATCGATATTTTTTTCTTCCCCGGTCACGTTATTTTTTATTGATATTTCACTAATTTTATCTGCTTGTTCTTCAATTTTTGTGGCAATATTATTAGTAAATATTTTTACATTACTTGAAATATCTCTTAAAACAATATTTGACATATCTTCATCAAGTGTATTTGATAAAATATTTGGAAGTGCTTCGATTACCGTTACATTCATCCCTTTTTTATAAAGACTATCAGCCATTTCAAGTCCAATTAGTCCAGCACCAATAATGGTTGAATTCTTTCCCTTAATAATTGAGGAGGAAATCCTTCTTGCATCATCCATAGTTCTAAGTGTAAAGATATTCCCAATTAGTGTATTATTTTTCTTTATATTTTTTATTGGAGGAATTAATGGTCTTGCACCTGTCGCAATAATTAAAGAACAGTACGTCTTTTCAATAATAGCATTGCCTTTTTTTACAATAACAATTTTATTTTCTTTATCAATTTTTTCTGCTGTTGTTTCTAACATGAGATCTATTTTGGAATTTTTAAACCATTCAGCTGAGAATTCTATTAGATTATCAAAATTTGAGATTTTACCAGATATAGCATACGGTAAACCACATTTTGAATATTGAGGGTATTTACCTTTTTCAAAAATAGTAATTGATGACTCTCTATCAGTTTTTCTGGCAAACTGTGCAGCCGTACCACCACCAGCTCCACAACCAATAATTATTATATCTTTACTCAAATAATCCCCAAGAATACCTAATATAAGTGTTTTTTTAACGTTTTTGTTTTAATCCTACTATTGATAAAAGTAAAATTCCTAAAACCAATAAGAAAAATGAAAAATAGAGAGCCATATTTGCTTTTTCTGAAATTTCTGTATTCTTTACATTCTGAAAAGATAGTCCTTTAATCAATATATCGCATTTGCTAAATGCTTTATTTATATAATCAAAACCTATCTCATATTCTGCATTTTTAATATATTGACTAGCTTTTTTATATTCTTCAGTTGTAGAGGGACACATCTTACCTAATGCATTTGCTGCATCAATTCTAGACTTACAAATATCAAGTCCAATGTCACAAATTTTTTTAACAATACTATCTGAGAACTTTCCAATATCATTAATTGAATTTTTCATTTTTTTCAAAGAATAAGAGTAATTCTTATACCAAATGCGCTCAATTATATTTTTTACTTCTTGCTTGTCTT
>CAZHIY010000003.1:0-9973 GCA_964533085.1 uncultured Thermoplasmatales archaeon
TATAAAAATAGATAAATTAACGGGATGCTTGAAATTAGAGACAAAAGGTGATGCAAACGAGTGGAAAGACCAAGACAATCCATCTAATCATATGCCATATATCGGAGAGGATTATATCCAAGGAAAAGCTGTATGTCTTGGAAATCAACCTTTTAAAATAAATTTTAACTTAACACTTATTTTACTTGTGATTTCTATTATTCTATTAACCATTATCCATACGTATAATGTTAATTATTCGAATAAAATCGAATATCTGTTAAAACATATATATTAATAAATAAAAAATAATTTTTAATTAATTCACTATTTATACTGCAACAGACCTAAAGGTAATAGTTATAGATAATGGATCACTTTTAGTTGAAGTTAATGCCATGAATAAATTCAAATCAAATGTTTGCCAAGATCCTAATCCAACATTTGTGACAAATGTATCATAGGTTTGATTGATATTTGTCCAACTAAATCCACCACTCTTATTGTACTGCAAACTATAATTATCAAAGCCTGGTGTTGATGTTAGATTCCATTGAGCACCTGTTGTCAAGTTTGTTGCATTGCTTGCTTTGATTTGTATGTTAAGAACTACATAACCTTCGTTTGTTAAGTTGAAATAGAAGTCAGATGTAGAATAGTTATAGTTCCCTATTGTAGTTATTCCAATATCCCACTGAGATGGAGTAACATTTATAGATGTGTTTGGATTAAAGTAGCATTTAGTATCTGCGGTATATGGGGCTGTTTCATCAACTGAGCCGAGTTTCTTTCCAATACTGTAGAATTCATAATAACCTGTTCCATTCGGGAAATTAAAGACCCAACTCCATGGAGAAGAAAAATCTGGATTGCTTGAGTTCGACCAAATGGTCCATCCAATACCTACATTAGCATGTTCTCCTCCCCAAACCATGAAGTCGCTTGTCTGATTAATAGTATGGTATGTTGCCTTTATCCAAGATGAATTTCGATCAATATCTGATATACGAACTTCATCCATCTCCCCGTCATAGTGGTTTGAACCGATACCATCAGATTCTCTATGAGCTAAATGTAATGGGCCGCCGTCGTTATTGATATTTCCTACGCCATTTGTATCAGATTCTTCTAAGTTTCCATCGACATAAAGATATTTGTTTGTTGTTGTTGCATCATATGTTCCAGCAAAGTAATGCCAAACTGTAGGATCTACAACTGAATAGTGATTTCCATATCTCCAGGCAGTATCATAGATAATGAATTCCATACGATTAGTATCACCTGAATCTGTGCCAAGAATATAGGCACTATATTTACTTACAATTTGCCAGACTCCTTGGTAGAAATTATCGTGTGATTGTAACCAGCATTCGACAGTGATTTTGCTGATTGGATTGACATTACTTGGAAGGGCAACATAGTCATTACTGCCGTCAAATTCATCAGCTCCATCAGCCTGTCCAATATCTGCTCCTTGTTGGGTTACTTGTACTGTTGTTGAGTCATATCCATTTGAAGTAGAATCATTATGTTGACCACTTGTTTCATTTAGGTGATATACCGCCATGTAATTTTGGTCCCATACGTTACTTGCACTTTGATTATCAATTGCATTACTGTTATTGTAATACATTAAAAATGTATAATCACTATCTGAAGGTATAGCTTCGGAGATATTTACCCAAACATAACTATTTCCTGAAGAATTCCATTTTTCAATTTCATAATAGAATTCTGTGATATTATCAGTCGATAGAAATCGTATGCTTTTTCCTTCATCACATTTTGCTCCAACAGTTGAATTTATAACAACAAGAACTGGGAAGTTTATGAGACTATTATCGATATATAATGAGTTTATGGTTAGTATTTGATAATAATTCCAATTATTATCCCATTTGGACCAAGACGTATTGTCAGGTGAATATCTATACCAAAGCGTAATATTATCTATATCAGATAGACTAGTTGAATTAATTGTCAGTGGAGATATCGTTATATTATAAGGGCTTATGGAATCCACAGACGTTTCTATTTGTTCTATTGTAAAATGATATGTTTCGTTTATCCAGTCTCGACCATCAGTAATATTGATGCTCCACCAATATGTAATACCATATGATGAAGCGTTACTATAGTTACTCCATACTATATCAGAACCTGAAATTACACTAGCATTGGTTTGTTGGAGTATCCAGTTTCCAGCTGAATATTCATAGAAATTTACATCAAGCGTATCACCAGCATCGCTGTCTTTAACTGTTATATTACATGCTGGCCAACGATTGATGTCAATACTTTCGTTTGCTGGTATTTCTCCCTCTACTGTTGGAATACTATTAGTTTTGTTATTTGCGCTATCGTAAGTATCTGACCATTGATAAAGCGTAGTCGAATCATATGTCCAATTAGAGTAACTCCATGCTTGATAATAATAAGTAGTCCCTTCTAAGAGCCCTGAATCTTCATAGTTTGTTCCACTACTGTTATAGATTATGGTTCCAGCTCCTCGAGCCCAGACACTTACACCACTTGCATTTCGTTCAATATAGGTATTGTTTGCTCCATCTCCTACTGTCCAATTAATATAGATTATGTTACTATTATTTTTATAAGCACTAAGATTCGTTGGTGGTTGAGGTTTAGTTAAGAATGTTCTGTCAATACCAGTATCTGAACCTTGAGAATTGTTGGCAAAAGATCTGAAATGGTAAAGTTTTCCAGGCGATAAACTTCCAATCCCGTCAGAGAAATTTTGCCCTGCTGATTTTGTCTGGTTTGGGGTATTGGTTCCATAACTATCTGTAAAACCATATTCGAATCTTACTGTACATGATTCCCCTCCTTCTTCTTGGAGATACCCATTTAACGTTGCATTTGTTTCTTCGACTCCTTTTGAAGAATTAGTTACAACTATAGGTGGTCCAATTGATTCCGTTGAAAAGTAAAAGATAGCACTTGTGTTTATATCAAATCCATCATTTACAGTAACATTCCACCAATAAGTTTTGCCATAGCTAGTAAAGTTGCTATTTGTCTGATGATAGATTCCATTTCCTACAGATGTGTTTATACCAAATATTTGCCATGAACCACTGTCGTTACTATACCAGGTAATAATCATTGGGTTCCCATCAAGATCATTAACTGTAATATTCATTTGTGGAGTTAATTGAACATCAATACTCCCATTACTTGGGCTTTCATTAGAAATAGTTGGTATTCTGTTAAATTTACATCTTGCATCGACATATCCTAAAGAATCCTCTTGATTAGCTACTGTATCATTACTTATACTATAAAATTCGTAATGTCCAGTTCCATTCGGGAAGTTAAAGTTCCAGCTCCAGCCATCTGATCCATCCTCATCGGGATTTGTCACATTATCCCATTTAATCCAATTTTCTTCACTACCTATATAATACGTTGGCTCAAAAGAGGAATATTTACGTATTCTAATCCATGATACAGTTATATCATCAATATCTGTTCCTCCAGCTGCACTACCAGTGAAATAACCTAACCAAAGATAAAACGGATTGCTCCAAGTTCCACCGTAAGTTGCACGATCAATATCGTTATACTCAAGGTTTTGATAGAAGTAACTTATTTGAGAAGCACCATAAAATGAGTAACCGAATATATAATCGGTTCCTAAAGTTGGATTTGGAGATAATGACCCGCCATTAACTATGTTATAAGAAGATACAGTTCCATCGGCTCCCCACAGAGTTATATCTTGTCCACCACTATCTGTCATAATATAAACTAATGCATTTGATCCGCCATTACTCCCTGAAGTCGATTGAGCATCAGCAATTTCAAGCCCTGAATAACTCGAATCAGCACCAGAATATTGAGCTTTCATCTCAAAATTTAAGTTTTGAGGAGATGCTGCAACTGTAGAATCTGTATAAACACTGCCTGTGGTGATAGTGATTCCATTATTAACAGTAGCACTACCAGTAGCTGTCCAAGTTGCTGTATCTAAACTTGTTCCTGAGAAATTATCAAAGAACTCAAAGGTATTTGAACCATTTGAATTTGATTCAACTGAAGGATTACCATAGTACATCCATAGATGGGTTTGATTTGTGGTAACAATAGAATTGTTGATTTCAACCCATATATTAGCCCAATTACCTTCACTTTTATCCTCAATCCAATAATCAAGTTCAGTTGTATTATCACTATAATTAATAAATCGAATATCGCTAAAGTTACTATCCATCCCATTATCATATGTTATGTTCAATAGAACTTGATAGTCCATAGGTGTTGAACCTGATGATACGTTTAGATTGATTGGTTTTCTATTTGACCAACCTGAATTCCACCATGAGAAATTATTGGAAGAATAACGATACCAAAGTGTAACATTTTTTACACCACTAATGCTATCACTTGCAGTTGAGCTAATTGATAGTATTGGGGTTGTAACATTGTAAGGAATTATAGTATCAACTGATGATGATGGTTTAACAATATCATAGCCACATTCAGTATCATTTGTTGGTGGTGCATCTTCAATGTTTGGTGGAGAGGCGTTGTCGATTGCGATACTATAGAACTCATAATGACCTGTTCCATTCGGAAAACTGAAACTCCACTGCCAAGGTGGCGAAGAATCAGTTGTATAAGATATCCAGTCATCCCATGACATATTGTCAGTTGAAAATCGGTACCAAAGTGTAACATTTTTTACTCCGTCTCCACCTGCGTTATCTTTAGCATCTGTACATGTAATTGTCATTGGATTACTACTTTGACCATACCAATATGGTGAAATTGCAGAAACGTTTGAACTTGGTTTTATTGTATCCCCAGATCTTGTAGTGAAGTTAAACCATTCAGTGACATTATCTTTTGTGTCGTTTATTGCAACTTTCCACCAATATTCAGTCAAATAGCTGTTTGCTTGTGAATAATTCCAGTAAATAGTATCCCCTGAACTAATGCTACTATTCGTCTGTTGATAGGTATAGCCAATTCCATCAGAACTGTTATACCAATATACTGTCAAAGTGTCTTCATCAAGATCTGTTACTTGGAAGTAACAAGTTACCTGAAGATCTACTCCAGTTGAACCATTTGCTGGATATATATTATCTAAAGTTGGAACATAATTTTGTGGTCTGGTTGTAAAGTTATAAGTGTTATTAGTCCAACTTTTACCATCTGTAACATTAACACTCCACCAATATTTAGTCAGATTAGTATCAACCCATGAGGTATTAGTAACATTATAAGTTCCATCGGATACGCCACTACCTCCTCCATTGGTAACATTAAATGTTACCCAACTTCCACTTTCATTTGTTCGCCAAGTAATATTCATATTGTCCCCACTTGGATCACTAATAGTTATATTGAAGAAACTTGGTGGAACGTTAGTCCCTGAAGCCCCGTCACTTGGCACAGGATCACTAACTATAGGAGCTGCTTGTTCTTCTTCGCTAAGATTTAGGAAGGTATCACTGTTGTTCATAGTGTAATAAGATGTATTTATCCAACTGGTATTTCTTGCGATATTTGAGATACGGAACTCATCAATTCCACCTTCCCAATCATACCCTGCACTAGAAGAAATATGGAAATCTGATCCTGTTGGATCTCTGTAAGTCGCAGAGCCACCAAGTTGATCATCTATATAGAGGTTTGTGTTTCCTGACTCAATCACTGCAGAATAAAGATGCCATTCATCGACATCTGTTGGAATATTACAGAATGGATTACCAGCACCATTCCAGGTATTTAAACAAATTAGATTACCGGTGTAGAATAAATCAGGACCTTGGTTATCGCTATCAATACACCATAGCATATCAGCATATGAACTTGCGGTTGAATATGCCCATGCAGAGATTGTTACTGTTGATGGGAGATTCGTATTAAAGTCAATATAAGCGCCAGAACCGTCAAATTCATCACAGCCATCAACAAATCCATTTGCGTCCTGCGTTACACCGACAACCGAAATACTATCTTCATTATTTGATGTAGAATCATAAGCTGTTCCAGAAGTTTCATTAAGATGCCACACTGCAAGATAGTTACTATCCCAAACACCTGTTGCATTTTGTTGACTACTACTACCACTATTATTGTAGTACATCCAAATCTTCGTATCCTCCGAAGAACTCAAACTTGTTACATTCACCCAGCATAAGAGCTCACCTGAAGTATCATTAAACAGCTCAATTTCATGGTTTAGCTGTGTAGTATTATCACTCCATAATACAAATGCGATATCATCACCATCATCCTGGGCCTTACTAGCAAGAGCACTATCTGTAATATTTACCAAAATAGGGAAGTTAGTAAGATCCACCTCAACCTGTGAAGAATTAATAGTAATCAACTTACGATAATTCCAATTAGAATTCCACCAGGTACTACTCTCGAAATCAAAATCATCATCAGTAAGTGTCAAATAACTAATACGACCCGAAGAAGGAGCATCACCAGATTTAATATCCTCCCAACTAGGTGCTTTAAACCAAACACGAACAGTAACAGAGCCATCCAAACTAAATGGAGGAGAATAAGAAACACGATTCAACTGTTTGACATCAATAGCTAGCGTCTCACGAATATTGTCAATCCTTCTCTCAATAAGAGACGCACTTTTACCAGCAGTAAACACCCGAGGCTCTGCATAACTACTAATTACAATATCCTTACTAATATTTTCTTCTCGAATTATCTCAAACTTTTCAACAGTCAAACCACTTGAATACAAAGGAGCCAAAACAACATCCAAACCCCGGGTACCATTAATTGTCCTCTCAACATAGAAACTAGTGCCAGGTAAAGCATAAACTTGCTCATCAACCCTTGGATCAACAATAGAAACCTCAGTAACATTATCAGAAACATTCTCAACAGGTATACCTGCAATATAGAATGTTAGATATTCTATGATAGTTTCATTTTTATAAGATACATTTGCAAATACAGTATAATCTCCAGTTTTTACAGGTATAAAATCATAGTTGAATCTTCCAGATGATGCGTTAAGGTTCTTTGTTATATTCAAATCAGGACTAACAATAAACAAGTCAACAGAGGTATTTATCAACGAATGATTAAACGAAATAATACCACTGATTAAGACCGACTCATTCACGTAATATATGATCCTGGCACTCTGTAAGGTAAGATTTAGCCCTTCAGGTATAAAAGACTCATTTTTATCAGGCTCAATTGAATGGTTATCATCTATTGTTTTATCTGTAAGAACACTTAACCTTGTGCCAGCAAAATAAGATACATTATCAACATCTAAAGCATGAAATGTTACAATATGTTCACCTGGGGCGATATCATGAACTAGCCAATTACCACTCCACAAATGCATACTGGAAGAATTATCAACAAGGCTCAAATTAACAAAATCAAAACCAACCATGTCCATATTAACCCTAGAAATATTATAGCCAGAAGGAATAGACACATTAACAAACAAAGTCTCATTTAAATGTACATCAGCTGGATCTAAACTAATAGAAACATCAGAACTGAAATCACCATACAACGGTGGTAACACATAAGGAATAGCAGCTATAACTACAACCAAGGCTATAATAACACCCAAAACCTGTTTCCATGGCAAACGCTTCTTAGCGCTACTCAAGACTTTTTTCCCGTAATGTTTAGCGAGAATACGATCTACTGCACTATCAATATTAGAGGAAGACTTCTGATAACTTCGAGATTTATAGCTACCGCTATCAATCTCCCCTTGAATCCGGGATGATTTCTGAATCCAATCGTCCTCTAACATTTCATATCACTTTCTGTCTCACTAGCCTCCGGGTAAGGGTTGATAGCCTACGCTACCTCCTCCAAAACCACTATCAATAAACTCCCAACCAAACACACCGTGTTTGCTAACAATGTCCACTATTTCTTGGAAAAAGACAGGATCGTGACGGGCCAAACCAACACAGTATGCTTTTCCAAACTTCTTTTCTAAAACTTTTAAGGCACTTCCATAAGGGATGGATTTACGAACGGGAACGGGAAGTACCTTAGAAATCCGTTGCCTAACAAAATCACGAGACTCAGAAAAACTAATAACTTTATCAAGAAATTTATCATAATTATTGATCCAATGATGAATGGTTTGTCTAGAAACCTCCTCATCAGTTACCTTAAGATAATTTAACCAAAAATTAACAAATTTCCTAAACTTTCTCATATTAGAAAATTCAGGAACTTTTCTACGGAAGTATAGAAAATAAGCAATAAGTGGAAAAGGAATATTTGATGTTGGATATCCCTTTATTACATCTTCAGAAAAATGTTTATTACAAGTTTTACATAAAAATTGGAGTTTTCCTCCATAATGGTGTCCATTTTTGACGATTTTTTGGCTACTACAATATGGGCAAGATTGTAATGATCTAGTATCCATCCCTCGTCGTGAAGCCGCCATCCCGTTCAATAAATTGTAATAAAAATTAGTATATAAATATTACATTTTCTTTATCTATTTTATCAACTTTTAATTTGACTTTTTTTGAATTAAAAAATATTACTCTTTGTAAAAACTTGGTTCTAAAAAAGAAAATAATGACCAAAATTTTATGCAACAATAGATCTAAATGTAACTGTTATAGAAAAGGGATCACTCTTGGTTGATGTTGTAGCCATGAATACATTCAAATCAAATGTCTGCCAGAAATCTATTGCTAAGTTAGTTACAAAAGTATCATATGTGAGATTAATGTTAGTCCATGTACTACCACCACTCTTGTTGTATTTTAGTGTGTAATTGTCAAAGTCCGGAGTTCCGTTTAACTGCCATTTTGCGCCAGTGATCGAATTTGTTGCATTGCTTGCTTTTATTTGTATGTTTACAGCAACGTTCCCTTCATTTGTTAGATTGAAGTAAAAGCCTGATGTAGAATAGTTATAATTACCAACAGTTGTAGTCCCTATATCCCATTGTGCTGGAGTAACATTAATGGATGTGTTTGGATTATAATGACATCTTGCATCTGCAGTATATGGAGCTGTTTCATCGACTGAGCCGAGTTTCTTACCAATACTGTAGAATTCATAATATCCTGTTCCATTCGGAAAATCAAAATTCCAACTCCATGGAGCATTTAGATCTGGGTTGTTAACATTGCTCCATTCCATCCACCAATTCTCTAAACCTATTGAATATGTTGGGATTTCTGAGCTATAATTTCTTAGGAATACATAATCAATATATACAACAGAGGCTGAGTCTGTATCACCTGCAAGTGAAAAATAGAATGGTGAATTTGTTGATCGGGAGGTATTTAACCAACCAAGATTTGAATCATACCAATTCGTAGTTCCACTTAAATATTCAATAATATGCGTTTCCCAAGCAGTACTTGTTGCTTCATTACCGGTATCATATATGCCCCCTGTTTTTATTGTCTTTGTATTAGCAGCACCGCCCCCATTACTATCAAAAAGACACCATACACAGTTTGCATCGGTCCACCATTGCGTGGTCTGGCTATTCTGGAATCCAAATGACAAATCCATATCACTCGAAGTACTTGTTATTCTTGCTTTTGCTTGTGCAATTATTGGTGAAGTAAAACTATTATCTGTTGCAAAATAGTGACCACCAGTGTTCCAATCCCCTGATAAAGCAACTGTACTACCAGATACAACTGCATTACTATCAAAATTCGTACCCCAAATTGTATCGTCATATGATGTTCCTAGAAAATCATCAAAGAGAACAAATGTATTACCTGCGTTACTAGCACTTGGAGCATCTGAATTACCATAATACATCCAAGCGATTATTTGATTATTAGCTGTAATGTTATCAGATATCTCGACCCATACAAGTGCCCAGTTTCCATCACTTTTATCTTCGATCCAGTAATCTAACTCTATAGAGTTTCCACTGTGATTTACAAACCTTAAATCACTAAAATCATTTTCCATATCATTATCATAAGTTTTGGAAACCTCTGAATTTTCCCCCCGTTTTACT
>CAZHIY010000003.1:9983-23708 GCA_964533085.1 uncultured Thermoplasmatales archaeon
TATGTTTAATTCAACCTGATAATCTGCAGGAGTTGTACCAGATGATACATTTAGATAGATAGGTTTACGCCTTGACCAGGAGGTATTCCACCACGTTGAATTGTCTTCGGAGTAACTGTACCATAATGTAACGTTACTTAGGTCTGATATTCCGGTTGCATTTATTGTAAGTGGTGAGACGATTTGTATATATGGGCTTATTGTATCAATAGATGTGCTTATCTTCTCAGTTGTGAAATAAAACCATTCACTAATATTACTTGAACCATCATCCACGTAAACTTTCCAGTAATATCCCCTACTATAGTTGGTAAAATCTGTATACTGGTAAGAAACAACACTATTGGCAGTTTCAGAAATATTTGTATATTGATTAACGAAAGAGCCACTGATATTGTGAGCCCATGTGACATTAAGCAAGTCTCCATCTGTGTCATTTGCCCATATCTGACATATTGGCTGCAAGCTTACATCTGTCGTACCATTAGGCAATGGAATTATAAGTTCAATAGTGGGGGGGTAACTTGTGATAAATGAATAAGTTTCATTAGTTGATAATTCTCCATCTGTAACATTTACATACCAATAATACATAGTTCCAGCTGATAATCCAGAAACACTACAAGAAATACTACCATTACTAACGCCACCACCTGAGTCATTTCCGATATCTGGACTTGTGTCAATAGACCAATTCATACCATCACCATCAGGATCCTCAATAGTAACATTGATTACTGAAAGACTTGTTGGAATTCCTGTTGATAGATGCGCGGGATTTGCGTAACTGAGAACTGGTGCATTATTCGCAACAGTAGTGAAATCATATATTTCTTCAACAAAGCCTCCATTTCCATCACTCGCATTAACCAGCCACCAATATTTCTGTGGAATTACAGTAGCATTGCTATAGTTATCCCACTCAATATTTGTTGGACTACTCACATCAACGTTATTATTAGTCTGCTGTAAAGCCCATGAACCTGTGCTGTTCTCATAAAAACGAACTGTTACAGTTCCACCATCTTGATCTGAAACTGTAATACTACAAATAGGAGTTATCTCACTTACACTTCCATTATCAGGGTCTGGATTGCTAAGTTGTGGATGGTAGTTTGTAGTAAATGTATAAGTTACGTTTTTCCACAATGATCCATCTGTTACATTAACACTCCACCAATGTTTAGTCGCAAAAGAATTTACCCATGAGGTATTGGTCGCATTATATGTCCCATCACCAACACCACTTCCACCACCATCTGTAACATTGAAAGTTTCCCAACTACCACTTGTATTGGTTCGCCAAGTGATATTCATATTATCTCCATTGGGATCGCTAATTGTAATATTGAAACTGACTGGTGGAACAGAAACACCTGTAGAATCGTTACTAGGTATAGGATCACTTACTTCCGGAATCGATTTTTCTTCAGTACTGATGTTAAGGAATGTAGTTTTATTCATCATCGTATTATAAGAAGTTGTTATCCAACCGGTTGTTCGTATGATATCTGATATTCGTACTTCATCAATGAAGCCATTCCAGAAATCACTTGCACTTGGACCACCGTCGTATTCCATTGCAATTGAAAATAAATCATTTGATGCAATAGAATTACTTGAACCATAATTCAACACATGGGCTCCATCAATATAGGCATCTACGCTATTTCCAGTATCATTAAAGGTATATCCAACAAGATGCCAGCTACCATCAACCATTTGATCATTGGAATCACGCCATGATCCATCGTAGATTTGTAAATCAGGATTATTAGTAGGATGACCTAATAGCACACGATTATCACCGGTGTTCGTATTGAATGCTGCAAGAAATTGCTGTCCTGTTTGAGTATCGGAATTAATCCAAGTCATTAATGTAAAATCTTTTCCGGCAACATCAGCAGAAACCCCATTTGCTGAGATGTAATCTGCATCACCAGAAAAGTCAACAGCACCGTTACAAGCACCAACAGCTCCTCGGACACTATCACTGTCAGCATCAGTAAATGTACCGTTATTACCTTGGCTGGTAGAATCATAGAATAATCCAGATGTTTCATTCATATGTTGAACCATCACATAATTACTATCCCATACACCTGTTTTATTCTGCTGATTGCTACATCCTGAATTACCATAATACATCCAAATCTTTGTATCTTCAGAAGAGCTTAAACTTGTGACATTTACCCAACATACAAGCTCACCAGTTGTACTATTGAATAATTCTATCTCATGATTCAACTTAGTACTATTATCACTCCATAAAACAAAGGCAATATCGTCACCATCATCCTGCGCATCATCACGTAAATCAGTATCTGTGGTATTAACAAGGATTGGGAAGTTGGTGAGATCTGTATCAACTTGAGAAGAATTAATTGTAATTAATTTACGATAAAGCCAGTTAGCATTCCACCAGGTACTACTCTCGAAATCAAAATCGGTGTCTGTGAAGGTTAAATAGCTAACTCGGCCAGACGATGGCGCTACACCAGTTATAATATCTTCCCAATCTGGAGCTCTAACCCAAATTCTCACAGTTACAGGACCATCCAAAGTAATTGGTCTAGAATAAGAAACACGATTAAGCCCTTTTAAATCAAAAGGTAACTTTTCACGGATATTATCAATTCTCCTCTCAACAATAGATTCACCCTTACCAGCAGTAAACATCTGAGGTGAACTATTCTTTAAAACATCTATGCCGGTACCAACTGCATCATTATTACGAAGAATTTCGTATTTCTCAATAGTCAAACCATCAGAGAATAATGGAGCAAAAACAGCCTCAGAACCATTCAAACCATTGATAGTTCTCTCGATATAGAAACTAGTACCTGGAACAACAAAAATCTCCTCCCTCGACATTGGGTTAACAATAGAAACCTCAGTAACATTATCTGTAATATTCTCAACAGGAACATCAACAACAAATAACACAAGACTTTCTTCAGCAAACTCATTTTCATAAGACACATTTGCTAAAACAGAATAATTACCCGCAATAACCGGAACAAACTCATAATCAAACCTACCAGTCGACATGTTAACAATCTCAGATAAATTAAATTCAAAAGTTGACACTGACAGATTAGTAGAACCATTAATCATTGAATCATTAAAGGTAACAATACCAACAATGCTAATGGTCTCATTAACTACATAAACACTCTTATCACTATTCAAACTAAGATTCAAACCAAAAGCATTAGCGGATTCATTATCTGTAAGATTTTTATCATCTATATCAGGTGGAATCGTCTCATTATCAGTAACATTTTTATCATCAATATCGTGCGGTAAAGACTCATTACTAACAGGCTCCTCATCAGGAAGAACAGTCAACCTAGTACCTGCAGAATAAGAGCCATTACCATCATCCCATGCATAAATAGTCATAACATGCTCACCAGGAACAACACCATTAACCAACCAAAAGCCACTCCATAAATACATACTGGAAGAATTATCAACAAGGCTCAAATTAACAAAATCAAAACCAACCATGTCCATATTAACCCTAGAAATATTATAGCCAGAAGGAATAGACACATTAACAAACAAAGTCTCATTTAAATGTACATCAGCTGGATCTAAACTAATAGAAACATCAGAACTGAAATCACCATATAACGGCGGCAACATATAAGAGATAGATGCTAAAATAACAAACAAAACTAAAACAACACCCAAAACCTGCTTCCAAGGAAATCGTCTCTTAGTACTACCTAAGACTTTTCTTCCGTAACTTTTAGCGAGAACACGATCAACAACATAATCAATATTGGAGGAAGACTTCTCAAAACTACGAGACTTATAGCTACCGCTATTAATCTCCCTATGAATCCAGGACGATTTCTGAATCCTATCTTCATCTAACATTTCATATCACTTTCTGCTCTACTAGCCTCCAGGTAAGGGTCGATAGCCTTCGCTACCACCTCCAAAATCACTCTCAAGAAACTCCCAACCAAACACACCGTGTTTACTGACTACTTCAACTAATTCTTTGAAAAAGACTTCATCTTTTTTTATCAGGTGTAAAAGGTTGGTTTTTCCAAATTTTTGTTCAAGTATCCTTAAGGCACGTCTATATGGGATGACTTTTTGGGGTGGACGTACCTTAATTAATTGATAAAGACGACTCTTACAAAAAGCACTAGCCTCTAAAAATGTAATTACGTTATCTAAAAGATTTTCAAAATTTTTTATCCAATGATGAATGGTTTGTCTTGAAACCTCTTGGTCACTAGCCTTAAGATATTTTAACCAATGATTTACAAACTTACGGTACTTCCTCATGTTTGAAAATTCTGGGATTTTTCTACGGAAGTATAAAAGATAGGAAATAACAGGAAAAGGAATACTGGTAGGTGGATATCCTTTTAATGAATCTATTGTAAAATATTTATTACAAGATTTACAAAAATATTGTAATTTACCATTATGAGGATGACCATTTTTTCTTATTTGATTACTAAAACAGTGTGGGCAAAAATTATGCAAATTTGCAGATATCCCCTTCCTTTTTCGAGCCATCCCCTTCAAATTATGTATTTAATATTAGTTTATAAATGTTACATAAATTTATTCTATAAAAGCCGTATTAAATTTGACGATTAGATTTAATAATTTCTGAATATCTTTTAATTCTCATTAAGAAAATGAAAAAATTTAAGATACAACAGATCTAAAAGTGACAGTAAGAGATAATGGATCACTCTTAGAAGACGTAGTAGCCATAAATATATTTAAATCAAATGTCTGCCATGAACCTAATCCAAGATTTGTGATAAACGTATCATAGGTTTGATTAATGTTTGTCCATGTACCAACACCACTTTTATTATATTGTAAAGAGTAATTATCAAAACCGGGTGTTGAAGTTAGATTCCATTGAGCTCCAGTTGTTGAATTTGTTGCATTGCTTGCTTTTATTTGTATATTTAAGGCAATGTTTCCTTCATTTGTTAGGTTGAAGTAAAAGCCTGATGTAGAATAGTTATAATTACCAACAGTTGTAGTTCCAATATCCCATTGTGCTGGAGTGACATTTATCGATGTGTCTGGATTAAAGAAACATTTCGTATCAGCATAACTCGGCGGTGTTTCATCAACTGAGCCAAGTTTCTTACCAATGCTGTAGAACTCGTAGTATCCAGTTTCATTAGGGAAGTCAAAGTCCCAGCTCCAAGGACTATTTGAATCTGGGTTCAATATATTGTTCCAAATAGTCCAATTACAACCTATTCCTCCAAGATATTTTTCTTCACTTGACCAAGTACCGTGAGATGGTTCTGGATCAATAAATTTTCTAACTCGAACATCATCGAAATCAGAGAATGAACCATAGTGGTTTTGACAAGAGATTGACCCTGCAGCAGTATATGTTGAATCACTACATGTTTTTTGCAATGTACCATCCCTATAGAAGTTAAAGTCGTTTCCATCGACAGTAATTGAAGCTTCATACCAAGTATTTGCTGATGGGTTATCACCATCCTGATTGCATCCAAAAAATGCCCATCCAAAATATGGTGGTCTAAGGAAAGACTGTCCTTCTCCACTTCTTTGATCTGATCTTGCTTTGTATCCTTGATTAGAAGTCCATATTCCTCTAAATCCCATCTCCATTATAGAATTACTTGAAACACGATAATTAAAATCTATAGCTCCATCTTGGAATCCTGTATATGTTGCATCTGAGTCACAAACTGTATATCCATATGGACTACTCGTACTTCCCCCTCCGCAGCGTAAGTAACCATTTTCTATTTGAGGATAAACTCCTGATGTCACCTGTCGAGTCCATTTTGATAGATCACCAGAGAAATCATCAAAGAAGAGAAAAGTATTACTTCCATTACTATTATTTGAAACACTATTGTTTCCGTAATAAACCCATATATCAGCACTTGAGGTATTTAGATCATCTGGGATTTCAACCCAGAACGTTGCATTTATATCAGTATTTATTTCTTCTATCCAATAGTCTAGCTCAGTAGTGTTATCAGTATAACTGATAAATCTGATATCATCAAAGTCAGCTTGTGCTTTATTATTAATATAAACCTTATTTCCACTATCTGAACCTGTGTTATTTTCTACTATAATTTTAACTTGGTAGTTGGTTCCTGCGCCATTTGAATTGCCTATTGTATGACTCTTACGATAAATCCAAGAATTATCCCACCAGCCCGCTGGAACTTCCCATGATAAATTATCAGTTGAATAGCGATACCATAATGTGATATTATCCAGGTTAGATGGCCCTGCAGCAGTAATGGTTAGTGGAGTTGTGATAATTTCATATGGAATAATAGAGTTAATTGATGTGTTTATCTCCTCAGTTGTGAAATAAAACCATTGGCTAATATTACTTGAACCGTCATCCACGTAAACTTTCCAATAATAGGTTCTACTATTATTGGTGAAATCTAAGAACTGATATGAAACAGTACTGTTTGCCGATACTGTAACATTTGTATACTGATTAACATAAGATCCACTGATGTTATGTGCCCAGGTTATATTTAGCGGGTCTCCATCGGTATCATTTGCCCATATCTGACAGGTTGGTTGCAGGCTAATACCAGCTGTTCCATTTGGTGAGGGTGTTATAAGAGTAATAATTGAGGGGTAACTTGTGATAAATGAGTAGGTACTGTTAGTTGATAATACCCCATCTGTGACATTTACAAACCAGTAATACGTAGTTCCTGCAGATAATCCTGAAATACTACAGGTAATACTTCCATTACTATCCCCAATTCCTGAATTACTCCCAATATCAGGACTTGTCTCTATAGACCAATCCATACTACCTCCTTCAGGGTCCTCAATTGTAGTATTGATTACTGAAAGACTTGTTTGTAATCCTGTTGAAGGATTTTTTGGTTTTTCAAAACTAAGAACTGGAGGATTATTTGCAACAGTAGTGAAATGATATATTTCTTCAGTAAAACCTCCTTTACCATCACTTGCATTAACCTTCCACCAATATTTCTGTGGAATTACTGTAGCATTGCTATAGTTGTCCCATTCAACTATTGCAGAACTACTTACATCTACATTTATATTAGTTTGCTGTAACAACCAAGGACCAGTGCTATTTTCATAGAAACTAACGTTTACTGTTCCACCATCTGGATCAGATACTGTAATACTACATATAGGTGTAACCGGACTTGAACTCCCGTTATTAGGATTAGGGCTACTAATTTGGGGTGGATAACTAGTTGTAAAGAAATAAGTTTCATTAGTCCAAGCTAAATCATTACTAACGTTTACACTCCACCAATATTTAGTCGAGTGAGAAGTAACCCATGAGGTATTAGTTGCACTATATGTACCATCTCCAATGCCACTACCACCACCATCGGTAATATTGAAAGTAACCCAACTACCACTGAAATTAGTTCGCCATGTGATATTCATATTATCCCCACTTGGATCAATAACTGTGATGTAGAAACTATTTGGTGGAATAGCAATATTTGTACTACCATTAATCGGTATGGGATTTGTAACATTTGGAATGAGTTGTTCTTCTTCATCAAGAATTATAAAATTTATCGAATTATTTACTGTATTAAATGATGTATTTATCCAATCTGAATTTCTTGCAACTTTATGAATCCGAACTTCATCGATAATTCCATTAATATGTCCTCCGGTATACACACAATATGCTATGTATGCAGGATTACTATTGTCAACAATATTACCAGTAACTGTATGAGCTGAACCGACTTGTTGTGCATCTATAATATGTCTAACTACAGAACCATCATATACAAATGTCCAGTAATACCAATTTCCTGTACTAAATGTATAGTCTTCATCATTTGCTGCAGTCCATCCATTTGTACCACTTGTCATAACAAGATTTCTAATTGTATTTATATCATGAAAAGCGATTTGCCATTGATCTTCTTTTCTTACAATTGATGCTTCAATACTTGGTAAGACATCTACTTTCACCCATGCTTCCATAGTTAGTTCATTGTTGGTGAAGCTTAGACTTGGGCTGTCTGTTATTGATATTCTATCGTTGGTTCCATCAAAATCATCTGCACCTGCTACTCTTCCATTAGAAGTTGCTTCATCTCCATCATAATTCTGTGGGCTTCCATCATTGCTATTATTTGTTGAATCATATCTTACCCCAGTACCTGACTCATTTAGGTGCCATATCCCAACATAATCTGAATCCCAAACTCCTGTTGGATTTTGTTGACTAATACATATACTATTTCCATAATACATCCAAATTTTTGTATCTTCAGAAGAACTCAAACTAGTAACATTTACCCAACAAACAAGCTCACCAGTTGTATCGTTAAACAATTCTATTTCATGATTCAGTTTAGTACTATTATCACTCCATAATACAAATGCGATATCATTACCATCAATCTGGGCTTTACTCGATAGATCACTATTAGTAATATTAACTAAAATAGGGAAGTTTGTAAGATCTCCGTCAACTAGTGATGAATTAACAGTAATAAGTTTTCTGCAGTTCCAATTTGAATTCCACCAAGTACTGCCCTCAAAGTCAAAATCATCACCTGCGAATGTCAAATAACTAATACGACCAGAAACTGGAGCCTTACCTGTAATTATATCCTCCCAGCTTGGTGCGCGGAACCAAACATGAACCGTTACATTCTCATGTAAGACAAAACCACCAGAATAACCAATGCGATTTAATCTTTCAATATCTGAGGGTAAACGCTCACGTAGGCTATCAATTCTACGCTCAGCATTAGATACTCCGTGATTAGATACAAACTCACCAAATGCAAGCTCACTGACCTTCTGGTGACTTCTACCTACTGTTACATTACCACTAACAATCTCGAATCTCTCAATTGTTAGACCATCAGAATACAACAGTGCAAAGACAGCCTGAATTCCATCAAGACCCTCAATCGTCCTTTCAACATAAAAGCTAGAACCTGGAACTACATAAATCTCCTCTTTAACAGCCGGATCAACAATAGAAACATTTGAAGCATAACCAACATCTGGTTGTAGGGTATCATTACTATCAGGAGTTTCTGTATAGTTGATATCAGGAGGTATTGTATCATTTACTTCTGGAGAAATGGTATCATTAACACCTGGGGGTAGTGAATCATTTCTATCAGGTGGTTGGGTATCATTATTATCGGGAGGTAATGTATCGTTAACATCCGGTGGTTGAGTATAATTTACAGAATCATTAACAACAGGAATTGACTGCCCATCTGCAAGAATACTCAAACCAATACCTGCACGATACGAAGTATTGACATTATCTAAAGCTAAAATATCAATAATGTAATCACCTGGAGCAAGACTATGCACAAACCAAACTCCCTGCCAGAACTGCACTGCAGAATCATTGCTGACAAATAACATTTCAATAGTTTCAATTCCCGCAATATCAGCACTAATAATAGTGATATTATATAATGTAGGAATAGTCATATTAACAAACAAGGTATCATTCAAATGCACTCCTTCGCTTGGGCTAAGCTCAACTATGAGATCACTTTCGAAGTCACCAAACAGTGGAGGCAACAAATAAGGTAAACTAACAACCAACAACAAACAAATTACAGAGATAGGAACAATTTTCTTCCAAGGGAGTCTCTCTATTGATTTTCTAACAACCTTTTGCTGATTCTTATGTTTTGCAAGAACCTGATCAACAACACGATCAATATCAGAATTAGAATCCTTCCAGGAACTACCAGAAACTTGTGAACGATAGCATCCGCTATTGATTCCGCCATGAATCCTGGCAATCCTTCGAAGTTTTTCTTCCTCTAACATTTCAAATCTCTACCCTGTTGCAAATGATTGATAGCTTACGCTACCACCCCCAAAACCACTCTCAAGAAACTCCCAAGCAAACACACCGTGTTTGCTAACAATGTCCACTAATTCCTGGAAAAAAACCGGATCGAGACGAGCCAAACCAATACAGTATGCCTTACCAAACTTCTTTTTCAAGACTTTTAAGGCTCTTCCATAAGGGATGGATTTACTAAGAGGAACAGGAAGAACCTTAGAAATCCGCTGCCTAACAAAATCACGAGATTCAGAAAAACTAATAACTTTATCAAGAAATTTATCATAATTATTAATCCAATGATGAATAGTTTGCCGAGAAATTTCTTGGTCACTTACTCTAAGATATTTTAGCAAATAATTTACAAACTTTCGGTACTTCCGCATGTTTGAAAATTCTGGGATTTTTCTACGAAAGTATAAAAGATAGGAAATAACAGGAAAAGAAATATTTGAAGGGGGATAACCTTTTAAGGTATCCTCAGAAAAATATTTTTTACAGGATTTACAATAATATTGGATTTTTCCAATATTGGGATGTCTATCTTGGATTATATTGGAATTATTACAATGTGGACAAAAAAATTGTAATTTTTTATCCTTTCCTTTTGAAAAGTGTACCATCCCACTCAAAATATATATATTTTATTAGTTTATAAATGTTTATTTTTCTTTTCAATAATATATGTATAATATTTGACGTTATTTTAAACTCAAATACATTATTATTATTCATTTTACAAAGAATTAGTAAAAAAAATCGATAGTCCCCATTTTTAAAAAAAAGAGAGTTTGCTTATTTTATATAGATTCTAAGAAGTCCATTTGGGAGGAGTTTTTGAGGCTCGTCCATCCTCTACCATTGTTAGATTAATTGATCCCCATTCCGTTCTTAAGTAATCTAGTTTTGCTGCACTTGAGGCTGGTGGATTCATCACAGTTTCATTTATCGTTTCATCACCTGTTAGTTGACCAGATGTTGTATGGCTGAGATCAAGGTTATGTCCTAGTTCATGCATGAATACCTTTTCAAGAGATCGTGAATTCTCAGAAATAGTAATTGTTGCAAGAATTATATCATCACCACCGATATCTCCCATTCCATTGATTCCTTTAGAATATTTGAAGTCTAACCTAATAGCTCCTAAAGGTTGTTTTTTAAATCTCACAACATATTCAGCATCTAGACAATAATGAAAGATACCTCTCCCTCGTCCAATAAATCACTCTCTGTTTCTTCTGATTCTAGTTTTTATATCAGTTTTGCTGATGAGTTATAGAGAACAGATTGGTTGTTCTTTTTTCTCAAGCAATTTCACTTCTATATCGGCAACAGAATTAAGAGTGAACTATTATACAAGAAAGCATATATGAAGAAGTACGTATGGAGGAAGAATGTTGTATGGGCGATATGGTTTTTAATCCGAAAGAGGAGTCTTTTGGCACAAAAGAACAATATGAACAATATAGGGAGATAACCAGATGTGCGATATGTCATAAAAAACTGGAGAAAGGAGATATTTTTCAGCTGAGGCCAATCTAAGCCCCCTGAGGAAACAGAATGTCTCGATGTATTAGCGGTTATCGTTCATAAGAAGTGTTTAGAGCGGTAGCAATTCTTTGCGGAGGGGTTGTATAGTGTCTAAGAGATTGCAAACAGTAATTGAGCGATATCTGAACAACGAAATGCATTTTATCAATTCAAGTTTTTTTGATGAGATGAAGAAAACGATGGTTGAAGTCACCAGGAATGCAGTAAATAACTATTTTGAGAGGATTAAACATCATTATAGCGACTATGATTTGATATCTGAGTATAACAAGTTAAATGTCTTGAGAGAATATGGTGAGCTGAAAGTTGCTCTTTCATTGGAGATACCGCGATCAGCATTGCTTAACGATGATGAAAAGGTGTTGTTGGTACAATCGTTATTGGAGCAGAGCTCAAGAGATGTGCAAGTTGCTAATCAGTTTTGTATTTTTTCTGATGATTTGGCGTATCAATCCTTGTGCAATTTTCTTATGAAACAGAATTGTTTCACAGAGAAACACATACCCTATCTTTTCAAGGAGGATAAATATAGTGATGGTGCAGATGTTGTTGACAATTTCAGGTTTGTTGTTGATTCTCAGTTGCCGCAGAAGGTGAAGTTTGCCTTCTTTTTCATGGTACCATCGTTGATTCAAATGAAAAATGTGCCAATAGTTGAACTTGCTAAAGAGCTCACCGAAGTTTTTATAGCAACAGAGAGCACTTCCAAGAATGATAAAATGGAACTGCTTCAATTTATATTAAATCTTGATGATGTGAACTTTTTTAAAAAATATTTTATCCCGTTGGATAAAGAACTTGGATCTGAATTTTTACAAAGGTTTCTTTGGCGGGAGACGATTATGTTACGATACATCGCCAAGGCATATTTGTCTTTGTCTGCAGATCCTCTGTATGATTTTTTTGTTAAATATCATGAGTACGAGTATTCTTTTCAAAATCAACAAATTTTATTAGGATTGTTAGATTTTATTCATGAGAACTATAGCCAAAATAAAGTAGAATCGAAGAAATTGTTACTTGCAGGATCAACATCAAGGTATCCGACTCTTAGGAAAATCAGCTATGAGCTTCTTTTCGTGTTGGATGATGAGCTTGAGGATACTGCTCAAAGATGCATCCAAGATACCGCAATTGAAGTAAGAAAAACACTGGGGGACGTCGCTCTCTCAAATATGAAATATACGGATTTGGATCCAGAGCGAAGGAAAAAACTTGTGCAACTCACCATCGAATATCGAAATAAATTACATCTCACCCATAAACAAGAAATTCGTTTGAAGGCCTATGAAAACTGAGACCTTGGAAGTGAACGGAAGCCAGTATCTGGTAAGGATTCATTATGAAAGCAGAAAGAATTCAAGTGTTTCGATTCGACGGACGAATATCAACATACGAATACCGTCTTTCTTGGATCGAAACGAAAAAGTACGTGAACTTTTTTCGATGAAGATGTGGGCAAAGAAAAAACTCCTGGAGAACCCTAAGCGGTTCAAACCAGTACCGCAGAAAAGATATTCGGATGGAGATAAGCTTGTAATTGGTAACGAAGAGTACACGCTCAGAATAGAATTCAAAGATAAGAGGAATAGCTCCGCACGATTACAAGGGAAAACTATCCATCTCTCCATATCAAGTAATCTTTCGAAAAAAAAGCAGGATGAACACATCTCGTCGTTAATCAGCAGATGTATTGGACAGAAACGACTGCCGAAACTGCAACGGAAGATTGAAGAGCTAAACAAGAAACATTTTAAACAAAAGCTGGGAAAGATATTCTTCAAGTACAATAAATCAAACTGGGGGAGTTGTTCTCATGAGGGGAATATCAACATCTCCACACGACTCTTGTTTGCTCCTGATGATGTGCTTGAATATGTGTGCATCCATGAACTCGCCCATCTTATCGAACACAATCACTCGCAGCGGTTCTGGGCGTTGGTAGCACAAGTAATGCCCGATTATAAAACAAAGAAGAAATGGTTAAAAGAAAAAGGAGATACTTACAGGTTTTAATGGTACTATATATGAGAATGAAAAACAAGGATATATGCCCGATATGTTTGAAAAGGAAAGGAAAACGACTGTGTCCCGATTTCCATCAAAATATCTGTCCGTCATGTTGTGCGCCGAGAAGATCAGAAAAAAGATGTATGAGTGAGTACTGTAGATATGGGTTTGAAAAAATATGGATTGAGGATACTGCGCAGGGAAAGATTGAACGAAGAGTCTTTTGGACCCCGAGTAAACGTGATTATGTATCAGAAATCAACGCAGAATTAATCGCATGGTGTTACAAACCCTGCCCAGCATTAGAAGGAGAA
>CAZHIY010000004.1:0-1022 GCA_964533085.1 uncultured Thermoplasmatales archaeon
GTTTGAGATGATATTGTTCCCATTAACGATGTTGTAACTAGAACCCCAATTGATGTATATACCTAGTTTGAAGTTCGAGCTTATAGTATTGTCCTTGATATTGTTATTGAAGCTAGAATCATCGAGAATTATACCATGAAAATTGTTATTAAATACGAAATTACCCGTGATTGTGTTGTTTCTGGAATACTGGAGATATATACCATCTTTGTTGTTCAAGCTAATCGTGTTATCTATGATTTTATTGTGATGGCTGAATTCTTTGAGCCATATACCATAATTATTGTTCAAACTGATATTGTTATCAGTGATATTATTGTGGTTTGAGTAAATTTTAATTCCTGCATTATCCCATTCCAATCCACTATTTCTAATTGTAAATCCACTGATATATACTCTATTAGCATTAACCCTTACAACATTTCCAGTTCCATTACCATCAATAATTGTAGTATTCTTATTTTCACCAACTAGATTTATTGATTTATCAATGACAATATTCTCATAATAGATTCCACTGGGAATGAATATCGTGTCACCATCTGATGCATTATTAATTAAATCCTGAATAAAACCAGAAGAAGTAAGAACTGTTCCCATAGCAGGTTGTATCCCTACTCCTATAAATAGAACTATAACTCCAACTACAAGAGCCTTATACAACACAGGTTTTTTACTCATATTCTCTTCTCCCTCATATTTTACATCCAGTTGTGGATATTTAAATGTTACAACAACAAAGATAATAGTCTTTCCAGCAATGGGAAACGTTCAAAAAACAGTTTCAGCATTGTTTCTCTTATGATACTTATCCATAAAAAATATAATCTAAATCTGTAATTATTACAAAATCACAGAAACCTATAACATCGTAATAACATGGCCAAATACCACCTGCCCAGGTTAATCCTAAGAATCCAAAAATATATCCTTTTTGAGAATCATCGTCATAAATTTTCCTACTATTTATGTATGTATCCGCATTGCGTGAATCCCAATCGGCATGAATAGCTAGACCAATG
>CAZHIY010000004.1:1032-23504 GCA_964533085.1 uncultured Thermoplasmatales archaeon
ATGTAGAATTCATCAATAATCAGATTATAAAACACGAATTCAAAAATAAATGGTAGAATGCCATGAGCGTAGGCTGTACCAATCCCAGTACTGCGTAATAAGCAGAGAAAATGAATTCCCTTGATTTTTTCATTCAAATCTAAAATATTCACTATTTCTTCTATATCCTTACTATTAACATTACCTTTTACTTCTAATACCTTGATTACTTGTTGTATAAATTCATTTATTTGGGGATCACCTATATATCTTACTGATTTTCTAAATAAAGGTAAATGCTTACTAGTTAAACGTATATTTGAATCAATATTAGTTTCATGACAATAATCATTATCTTTGTCAACAGTTATTTCTACTAATCCACGATTATTATTTTCAATAGATACCTCTGCAAATGCTGGTTGAACACCCACTCCAGCAAATAGAACTATAACTCCAACTACCAGAGTTTTACCAAGAATGCTACTCTGATTTACCATTCTTTGAGACCTCCCTCAAAATATTAATCTTATTAATATTATTTAAAAACTATGCTAGGATTTGTCATAAATCTGCGAAAAAAGGTTTTTTTCCTTGATCCTAATGTCAATTTTAGAGTAAAGCTGATTTATAACTTAGTAACTTGGAAATCCCATCTATGAATATATTATCATCAATAATAAAATTTAATGGTGTGACACTTGCTTACATCCATTTGTGTGGATAAATTAGAAAGAATTATTGCGTATATCCTTTTACCATATCTTTGATTTCAGCTATTACTGATGCTCTTATTGTTTCTTCCATTGAAGCCATCTGTTTCTCCATTTCAGCGATTTTCTTTTGATATTGGTCCTCAAGCCTTTCTTTTTGATTTTTGAGTGTATCAAAGTCTTCTACTGGTTTTATTGGTACCTGTCCAAATACTGTTGCTTCAAGTTCTTCTTGACCACTTAGATCATACTCCTCCATTCTTTGTATCACTGTTTGAAGAGTCCATCCAAAGAAAAGACCAAGTTCTTTTGGAGTATATATCTTGCCACCGTCTTTTCCTTTTTTGTTTATCATAATAGTGGCTCGGGTTTTTCTAAAACAGTGGATAGAAATGGTATCTTTTATTTCAGATGATGCTCTTATTCTATGTAATTTTTGCTGTATGGTATTCTTGGATATTAATTTCCCGAAGTTAGTGTATCCTATGGAAATCCATAGGTTTGTTTCTGGGTTTTCTCTTTGTGGATGGTTTCCAACCCATCTCATAAGGTGTTCTGGATATTCACATAGAGGAACTACTCGTGGAACTGTTTTTGATTCTTTTAATGCAACTTTGATGTTGTTTCCTCCGTTTACTTTGATTACATCTTTGATTTTCATATTTCTAACTTCATTTAATCTTCCACCAGATAACCAGTAGGTTTCAAAGAGAGCTTCCCACATTCCAAAACGGTCGTTTTCACAGGATTTCAACATGATATCATATTCCTGTGGAGTTATCAGATATTTTTTAAGCTCTTCAGGATCAGAATGTCTTATTTTATCTTTCTTGGATTTGAATTCTAGCCATTTCAAATTATCGGGTTTTTTATCTTTATCTAATTTAAGGAGCCATCTGTAGAATTGGATAATTGATATGCCTACAACATTATATGAGCCAAAATTTATTGTTCCCATAAAACCTTGTAAATCTTTTTCTGTAGCATCCTTGAATTCCTTTTTTTTTAGAAAATGAGCCAGTTTTTCAGTGGTATATTTCATAACGTAAAGGGTATTATTGGATTTATTTTGAGCTGTTCTGTAAATGATGTACTCATCAATTATTTTCCTGTTTACCCCTAACGGGTTAAATATTTTCTTTTTTGCCATTCAAGCGCCTCAAGTTCCTTAACAAATTTCGCCGTATTAAAAGTTTCGATTAACATTTAACTGACCATATATTTTCAATTATTATGTTTAGAAATATGCCTCTAGTTCTTTCAGCTGATGATATTTTAAATAAAGCCTTTAGAAAAATAAATAAAGTTCAAATAATTGATAGAAATGCTTTATACAAAAAAAAGAAAACTATAATTGCAAAAACAGAATCATTTTCAGATACAATTGTATCATCTCTTGAACAATATGTGAAAAATTTCCCATCCATTAATAATTTGCACCCTTTTTATCAAGAGCTTATTGATATTAAGATAAGTGTTGATAAACTTAAGAAAGCATTAGGTGCTGTTGATTGGGCAAGAAAAACATGTCAAATGATATATTCTAAACAGTCAAGGTCATTAAAAAAGTCTGGAAAAATTGATTTTTTATTAAATAAACAGCAAGAGATATATGGAAGGATCTCAAGTGTAGTAAAACAGATCGATAAAGAGCTTGCAGCAATTATCGAAGCACAAAATATTATGAAAAAATTCCCAGATATTTCTGATATTCCCACTGTTGTAATTGCAGGATATCCAAACGTTGGAAAATCCTCTCTTTTAAGGTGTCTTTCTTCTGCTAAACCAAAGATTGCACAATACCCCTTTACAACTAAAGAAATATATGTTGGCCATATTGAGAGAAAAGAAAGACATATTACAATACGTTATCAAATAATTGATACGCCTGGTCTTTTAGATAGACCTATTTCAGAAAAAAATGATATAGAACGACAAGCAGTTGCTGCACTTACGCATCTTGCAGATATTATTGTTTTTGTAATTGATCCTACTGAGACCTGTGGTTATTCCTTAGTTGACCAAATGCATTTGCTTTCTCAATTAAAAAAAATGTTTATTGATTCTTATTTTATAATAGTTGAAAACAAGGCTGATTTTAAAAAGACTGGTTCTAAAAATTTAAAGGTTTCTTGTGAAAGTGGTGAAGGAATACAAGATCTAATTGATAAGATTTTTACAAATTTTTAATTGGAAAAAAAGAAATTAATCCTTTTTCTTAATCATTTTTATTGTGATATAGCGTGTAAATATTATGAGAACAACAAATAAAGCAATTATTAGTATCAATTGATTTGTTTGTGATAATGTTAAACTGACTTTTCCAGGAATGGACTCAACATAGTTGCCCGCATAATCCCAAACTATAACTTTGAATTCATAGTAACCACTTCCTTCTTCTGCAGTAAATTCCCACTCGTAAACAGATCTGTTTAAACTTTTACCATACTGTTTCCAGTTGCTCCATTTATCATCGTTTGGAGAATACCTATATTCAAGTGTTACATAAGCAATATCTTCATCATAAGGTATGTAAGCAATGATTGTGTATTCGTCCTTCCATCCGCCTCCTTGGAGATCTGTTAGGTCTAAATCAACCTTTGTTCCTGGGGGAATTGTGTCTTTTATTATTGCAAGTGCATCATTATCTGAGCTTGTCTGATATATATTTCCTGCTGCATCGGTTATTCTGAAGTATATGAAGTATATTTTATCATTTTCCATATATTCCCAATCTGATTCTGTTAGTGTCCACTCTCCTATGTAAGAGTTACTATTGATATCTTCATCGTTTATTTTTATCCATTCGCCCCGGAAACTCAGTCTATATTCTACGTCTTTTAGTAAGTAATCATCGATAAACTCGATTGAAAACTCTGGTAATTTGGCAAATTGATATAGTTCTTCCAGATCTGGCATAAGTGGTGGAATTTTATCAAATACAAAGTAATATTTTATTTCGTCAGGAAATTCTTCCTTATTTCCAGCTCTATCTGTAGCAATTGTGCATATTTCAATTAGTCCACTTATTTCAATATCAAAATCCCATTCATATGGAGATTCAGATAATCCATATTGTGTCCAGTTTTGTTGACCTTCGAGTTTATAATAAAGCGATATCGTTTTCACTCCGCTCTGATTTTGACCTGAATCACTTGCGTTTGCTATTATTCTAAAAGGTCTATTGTATTGCGATAATATTGTAGATTCGATAAATGATGTGGGTGCTATTGTATCAAGTTTGAAATCTTCAGTAAGTTCAAATATTGCTATATTTCCAGCCAGGTCCTTTATTGATATTTCTATTCTTTTTATATCATAAGCAGGATCAATTTTTGTCACATCTGCTGTTACCGTTTGATTATTTTTAGTTCCATTAACCCCTGTGCATTCTGCATCATACCATTTTGATTTTTCATCGTTTTTATAGATAAGCCGATATCTTGCAGAAGTTACATCCAAACCTGGATGATTATCATAGACTTGAATGGTACACACTGGCTTATTGCTATTTATCCATCCACCGGGATCTGGTAAAAATGTACTATCTCTAAATATTGGTGGATTTTCCTCTGAACTGAATGTTACTTTCCAACTATTAAGAATAGGGGTATCGACTGTAGTATTAAGATTTGCACGAAGTTGTATTAAACCTGAATTAATAATATTTGAATTAGATATATCGTTATCTGAACCATTTAGCCTGCTCATCAATATATTACCATCTCCATCAAGTATATCAAAGAAGATTCTGCTATCAGATGAATTTTCATATGTTGCTGTGAATTTGTCCCACCATTTTCCTGATTGAACGTGAATTGGTGTTGAATATATCTCCCCAGCGTTATTTATTTTATAGTTACCAAGGCATATCAAATGGCCAATAGTTATTGATCCAATTGGTAATAGTTCAATTGCACTTATAAGAACCACTTTATCTGTAACAATAGGAGAAGAATAAAAATAAAGAAGAAGTGGGAATCTAATTCCTTCAAATTCAATTGGATACTCAAACCTAAGTTCACCATTATTTGCATTAATTGCATATACACGACCGTCTTGAGATCCAACATATACAGTGTTACCGACAACTGCTGGAGAAGAACAATAATATGATGAAAACATTCCACCCATACCCTTTTTTACATTAAATGTCCATTTCTCTTCACCAGTTTCTGCATTTAATGCAAGTAAGGTTCCATTGGAAGCCATAATAAAAACTGTATTGCCAGACACAGCAGGAGTAGAAGCTGGCTCAGAGGTCGCAATAAGATTTTTAAAATCAAGACCCTTAAGTAAGGTGGTTCTTAAAAGAGTTGATTCATTACCTATGGTTTTGTTCCAAAGCATTTCCCCTGTCTCTGCACGAAGGGCAAAGACTTTATCTTCGCCAGAATAGGATAATAGACTTTGTTTTCTGCTTAGAACAATTACTATTTTACTATTTTCACCTTCAGCAACAACAGGTGACGACCGTCCTATCATTCCCACACTTGCATTCCAGAGGAGATTACCACTGCTTTCTTCATATGCAAGCAAGCTTGGACCTTGAGCATTTTCACAGCCAACAAAAATTATTCCATCATCTACTGTAGGTGTAGAAAGACTACCAGCTGGAAGAAGTATAGGGTATCCCGAGATATTTTCACCGTCATCAATATTAAAACCAAATAGATAATTGTTTAATCTTAATGCGTTATCCAGAATACTATTAATCCTAGAATACATATAATAAAGTTGAGGAATATTGGCAAACATTCCGCTCCAAGATGTTACATAAACATTCTTATCAACAATTGTTGGAGAGGATGAAAAACAGATATTGCTACCAAGATAACTAAAATTCATCTTCCATGCTAGGTTACCTTTTAAATTAGAGGCATCCAAAGCAACAATACTATTATCCCTGCTATCAAGTTTACTTGTAGCTGCAATTAATACGTCATCACCTGATGAATTTTTACCTATTGCAACTGATGATTCAACAAAAAATTGTTTAAAACTATTATCAATTGGATACTGTATCGTTTCGTTTTTTTCTCTGCTAAGATTAAAAACGTAAATTCTACTGTTATTTGAACCAATATATATTTTTCCATTTTTCATAACAGGACTACGGAACCACCCACCAAAATCTGCCTCAATGTCTGTAGTCCAAAAGGTTTTATTATCAGTTTTTTCAACAGGATCTGGTCCGATATATGATCTTGAATTTGTGGGATTTAATCCAAATATTGGCCATTCACTATAGAATCTACTAAGCTTAACTTGGTTTTCTGTGATATTTACACCAATGGTTTTACCAACTCTGTAAAAATAGGTGAAGTTATCATAAAATCCATCTATAGTTCTCCACAATACTCCCCAACTGTTAAGACGAGGGGTGAACAGGGGGCTATTAGAATGCATTAAAGCCTTCAGTCTAATACCAGTATAATCTGTACCAAGAGAAGATAGATCTATAGGTGAAGTGGAAAAACCTTCAGAATTTCCTTCAAGAGACTCTATGAGGTTGTCATCACTATCTAGCACTTGAATTTTAATATTTGAATAACTGCTGGGTTTTGAACCATCCCAAATTACACTTTCCCAACCTTTGAATCTACTAATTTGTGGTATTATAGAATCTGAATAAACAAAACCATCTGATTTATATCCTTCTTCAATACCAAGTTTTACCTCAACATAATCTGACCGTAACTTTGATCTATGTACACCCCCAGTACCATTTGTAGGAGTTGCAACTATAAGAATGTCTATTCCACCGTCTTCACTAAAATATTTTTCACTTTTTACTTCGCTACCTATATAGCCCCTTGGATAAGTGATGTTTTCATCATAAGTTATACTATGAATGTAGTTCCAGCGGGGTATATAATCTCCATAGCTCCAGATATACATTGTAATCTTTCTTACATTATCATTTTCATCATAATTCCCAGATTGCCAGCCAACCCAAAATTTGTCTATTAAATCAACATCTTCATCAATTTTAAATCTGAATAGATTCATTGGATAAGAGGTATAATTAAGATATCTCCAATAGACGGATTGAGTCAAAACTATTTCACCATCATTCTTATAATTTATTCCGCTATAATCACTGAACTCACTACCAGGTATAAGATTTGGATTTATGAATTTTGAAAGTAGCTGAAGAAAGTCACCCTCACCTGGAGTAATTAGAGTATCAGTAATTTTCCATGCCTCAATATTATCTGGTTTAACTTTATGATTATAGGTTATATTGATTGGTTCGAAGTTTAATTTTATACTTTGTCCATCCAAAGAACAATTCTCAAGTGTTATATCGTCATCTCCATCAAATAAGTCGTAAGCTACTCCATCATCATTTGAAATAACGAAATCAGCAGATACATTTGAAGGAAAAGCAAGACCAATAACAATTAATAAAAGAATAATTACTGTAAACGATTTTTTACAGTTATAAGCTGAATTCATACTAATACTCCAATAATAGGTAATATTTAATAATTTTTAAATTATATGGGATATATAGATTTATATACTTTACGGTTTATATATTTATCCTAATTTAATAAGCAATTGAATGTCCATAACATTTGTTCCAGTAGGTCCTGTAATGAAACAATCTCCAAGATTTTTAAAGAATTCATAAGAATTATTTTCACAAAGAAATTTATCTGGATCAAGGTTGTTTTCTTTTGCTCGTTCAAATGTAAAAGAATCCGCAATAGCACCAGCAGCATTTGAGGTTCCATCTATTCCATCAGTTGCAAAAGATGAAAAAATAATTTTTTTATTAGTAATTTTATTAACACTGCTTAGAACCATTTCTTGATTTCTTCCACCTATCCCATTTCCTGTTATTTTAACAGTTGTCTCTCCTCCAGAAATAAAAATCATTTTTTTTGCATATGTCTGGTAATTTAATGCTTTCTCCACAAGATAAATACCTCTTTCTTTTGCCTCACCATCTAAATTGGTGGTAAGTAACATTGTCTTATAACCAAGTTCTTCGGCTTTTTCTTCTGCTGCATTACATGCCATTTCATTATTTGCAACAATAAAATTAAACACATTATTAAAAGTTAGATCATCCTGCTTAGGGGTTTCAGGTATTTTACCAAGAATACCTTCATTTATGATTTTCCTAATCGATGAAGGAATTTTCATCCATAGTTTATATTTATTGAGTATATCTTTTGCTTCAATAAATGTTGTTGAATCTGGATATGTAGGACCTGATGCAATAAACTCTTTTGGATCTCTTACAATATCAGATATGATGAGAGATATAACCGTACATCTAGCAAATTTAGCAAGCTGTCCTCCCTTTACAAAAGAGAGATGTTTTCGAATAGTATTTATTTCTTTGATATTAGCACCTGATTTTAATAAAAGATTTGTTACGTTCTGCAAATCGTAGAGGCTGACTCTTGGTTTACAAAATAATGCTGAACCACCTCCAGATACCAATACAATTAAAAGATCGTTTTCCCTACATTTATCAACAATATCAATTAATTTATCTGTTGCATTAATGTTTTTTTGACTTGGAATTGGGTGAGATCCAACAAAAGTAGTTAAACAACTTTTTTTACCGTTTTTTTTAATTTCATTTGTAATAATAGCTCCTTTTTTTATGGGAAATGAGTCACATATTGCATGTGCCATACCAAGACTTGCCTTTCCAAAACCAATTAGGGATATGTTTTTATAATCCGAGACATTAAAAATTTTTGATTCGAAAATTATTTTTTTATCATTTATTTTTGATTTAACAGCATTATAGGCATCAACGGCATTAATAGCTGTGGTGAGAATCGTAAGAACATCTTTTCTAATCTCTTTTATATCTTTGTTTTTACCATTTTTTATTATTTGCTCTTGGTTCTTAAATAACATAGTAATATGGAAAAAATATCTACTTTCCAAATTGCAGCTGCTTCATTAGGTTTTTTCTCATTTTTCGATTTCCAGAAAATCCCTTCATCATTCGCTTTGTCATATTGTAATATTTAATTAACTCCTTAACATCCCTGTTTTCAACGCCAGAACCTCTTGCAATTCGTTTGATTCGTGAAGAACGTACTAAAGTTGGATCGTTCATTTCCTCATCTGTCATAGAATCCATGATTACTCTAAATTTCGAAAGCTTGTTTTCAGTACTATCCATATCTTCTTGTTTCACCTTTGCCTTTCCTGGAAAACCTCCTGGAAGCATTTCTGCTATTTTTCTAAGTGATCCCATTCCAGAAAGCATGTCCATTTGATCATACATGTCATGAAGAGTAAATTTACCAGACATAATCCGTCTAGCAGTTTTTTCTGCGTCCTTTCCTTTCAGGCTTTCCTCTGCTTTCTCAAGCAAGGATTTGATATCCCCCATTCCAAGTAAACGTGAAATAAATCCGGCAGGTTCGAATTTCTCAAAATCACCAGAATGTTCACCTGTACCAATAAATACAATAGGTGCACCAACCTCAGCAGCAGCACTGAGCGCTCCACCACCTTTAGCAGTACCATCCAGCTTTGTTAGAACTATCCCTGAAATTTTTACTGCATCATTGAATGCTTTTGCCTGAGGACCAGCTTGCTGACCGGTAGCTGCATCTATTATCAGTAATTTTTCATCTGGTTTAGTCGTCTTAAATATATCTTTCATCTCTGAAATTAGGTCATTTTCAAGTTTGTGTCTGCCAGATGTATCTACAATTATTACATCACTTACCCTCTTGAATTTATTTAGACCTTCTTTGACAACCTTTACAGCATCTTTCTCGGACTTGTCTCCATAAAAAGGTACCTTTACCTGTTCTGATATCTGTTTTAGCTGTTCATATGCTGCAGGTCTATGGACATCTCCAGCGATTAGTACGGGTCTTAAGCCCTTTTTTTTAAAAAAAGTAGCAAGTTTTCCACAGGTTGTTGTTTTACCTTGGCCATATAGACCGACCATCATAATTATCTGCTTTTTTATTGGTAATTCTCTTGAGTCTCCTAATATATTTACTAACTCTTCATAAACAATATGGATAACATGCTCTCTATTGCTCATTCCAGCAGGAGGTTTTTCTTCGAGTGCACGTTTTTCAATTTTTTTTGTTAGTTCTAAAACAAGCTTAACATTAACATCAGCTTGAAGAAGGGCTCTCTGAATGTCTCTAACAACTTCTTTTACTAATTTTGAATCTATATGAACCGCATTTGCAATTTTTTTAAGGGTACCCCTCAGAGAGTCACCTAGATCGTCCAATACCATTTTAACTTCCTTCTGGAAATATAAAAAGATGCATTAAAAACTATCGCTTATTATTTTTCTATGATTTGTAATTTATTAGGTTCTGACGATTTCTTTAATCCTTTCAGATTATAAATAATATTTCCCCATCTTTCCAAAATTTTTTCAATATCTTCTCTACTTTCATTGTATAATTTTGTTAGTTCTTCAAGTGCTTCTGAAAAAAATTCTACAGTTCGTGATAAATCTGTTTCAGTAATAATTCCTACAATATTATTGTTTAAAATAACAGGTAATTTTTTTATTTTATTTTCCTTCATTATAGAAGCTGCTTTTTCTATAGGTGCTAGTGCATGTACTGTTTTAATATTTGGTGACATAATTTCCCTTATCTTTGTCTTTATTGGAACTTTATTTTGTAATATTGCCCGTTCTATTATATCTCTTTCAGTGATAATTCCAACAATTATGTCTCTATCCATAACAACAAGAGAACCAACTTTTATTTCACTGTATATCTTACAAGCGTCAAAAACGGTTTCATTGCTATCAATAGTTACTACATCCCTTGTCATTACCTCCTCAACATTCATTCTACAACCTCAAAAAAAAGTAACAATAATCAACTAATTATAAGTTATGGTATTTTCTTTTCCAATAGCTCATAATATCTCCTTAATTTCTTTTTAGTTTACAAAAACTTTTTTATATATATTAATAATTAACGATAGTTAATTTTATTTAAATAATATTAAAATAATAAAGATTTAATAAAATTAGAAAATTTAATATATAAACAATCGATATGTTTAAATTGAAAATTTCAGGGGGTAAATTAATGAGTAAAAATAAAAAAGTATTATGCCTAACAATAGTAGGTTTGTTATTATTTTCTATGAATGTGTCAGCAATAAATATATCACAGAACATGGAACAAAATGAAATTGAAGATTATACTGATCCTATTGATAATTGTATGGTTATAACATCTACTCAAGAAAATGAGGATATCGACCCCCTAGTTGATTTAGAAGTTACTGTTACCATTAAAGAAATTAGAGCTCTTGATAGGATTGATTTTATCGGAAAACCAGATTTCTATTTAAAAGTGTTCATAAACGATATAGTTAACAAAAGTAAAACCTGGCGTAACCAAAAATATATAAATGAATCATGGTCAACCACAGCTGATGTTAATGATACAGATGAAAATGTTTCAATAATAATTCAACTATGGGATAGTTTTCTTTTTAGAAATAAACTATGCGACCTAAGCGGAAATAATGAATTCTTTAAACATAAACGCGACATTGAATTGACTTATAACCTAAAAACAGGGCATTGGACAGGTGATGATTTTATATATCCATATTTTGCTTGGTCTGATTTCAGTGGATATGGGCGATTAAATGGATGTGATGATAATAGTATATATCAAAGAGATAGAGATTGTTTAGTGTTGTTTGACATAACTCAAAATGATTATGATGGTGATGGAATACCTTATTGGACTGAAGTAAACGTTTATGGTACAGATCCTGAGGTTAATGATACTGGAAGAGATGATGATGGTGATGGGGTGCCTATTGAATGGGAGCATAAATGGGGTAACTTAATTTGGTATAATTGGCATGAAGATAATTGGGAATTCTATTTTTATTATCATCCTTTTATAGCAGAAGATCATGATCATTTAGATCCAGATAATGATGGATTGGATAATATTGAAGAATATCTTATGTCTCAATGGGGTTCTGATCCTTTCAGAAAAGATATTTTTGTTGAACTCGATCAAATGGAAGCAGGACCAAATGGAGAACCTGCAAGTGAATTAGGTGATGGGGCAAAGGATTTACTAAGAGATGCATTTGATAGGCAAAATATTGTACTTCATATTGATGATGGATGTATGGGTGGTGGAGAATGGATTCCTTTTGAAGAGGAATTAAATCGTAGTGAACTTCCACAAACATATAGAGATTATTTTTTACATGGAGATGAAAATAACTGGCGAAAGGGAGTATTTCATTATGGGCTGGTTATTTATTGGGGAACCTGGGCAGGTTTTGTTTTCAATACAAATGATTCATATGGGGGAGCTTTTCAAATTTCAAGTAGAAGAGTAGATGATAAACATAAAATTCCAGGTGTAAAAAGAAGAGATATTGTTTATGCGGGAGTTTATATGCATGAACTTGGACATACATTACAAATCAATATTCCAGGGGGTCATGAGCAATATGATAGCTTATTATTAACCATGATATCTTTGTGGAAATGGCGTCCTTATAAAAGCTGTATGAACTATGAATATACATATAATTTAGTAGATTATTCTGATGGCTCACGTGGCAGAAATGATCATGATGATTGGAGCAATCTTGATTTGTCCGCTTTCCAGATAGATGTCCCTGATTGATAATTTTAATCTGACTTTCTTTTTTATTCCAAAAATTTTAATATTATCCAATTATTTACTAAAATCTAAATGCTGAGTAGAGAGGAAGCAATTATTCTTCTTAAAAAATACATAAAAGATGAGACGCTATTTAAAAACTCAATAATTACAGAGATACTTTTAAGAAAAATTGCTAAAAAACTTGGAAAAGATGAAGAATTATGGGGTCTTACTGGCCTGCTTCATAACCTTGATTATGATTATACAAGAGAGAATCCGGAAAATAGAGGAATGCTTTCAGCTAATCTCTTGGAGAATTTATTACCTGAAAATTGTATTAATGCAATAAAGGCAAATAACTACATGCATACAGATTACATTCCAATAACTTCCCTTGATAAATCATTGATATCAACTGCAGAGTTAGCTGGATTTGTAGTAACTGTTGCTCAATCTATGCCAACAAAACACCTTTCTGAAGTAGATGTAGATATATTCCTAAACAAATTCAATGATCCAGATTTTGCTTCAAAATTTAATAGAAACAAAATAAAACTTTGTGAGGACGTTGGATTAGACCTTGAATATTTCTTTAATCTAACTCTTATAACTCTTAAACCAATATCTAATCAATTAGGTTTATAGGTTTATTTTTGGTAAAAGTATAAAAATATATACCTGTGTACAGTATAAGAGTTTGTGATTTTGTGTATCAAAAAGAACCTGAGGAAGAATACATTCGTCTACCATTGCCAAAAAAAGATAAAAACGAGATGTTTGCAATAGCTGATAGATTAATGGGTGGATCAAGGATAAATGTTGTTTGCGCAGATGGTAAATCAAGGATGGCTCGGATTCCTGGTAGAATGAAAAGAAGACAGAGAGTAAGAGCAGGTGACCTTATAATTATTAAACCCTGGGATATCCAAAATGAAAAGGCAGATATTATTTTCAGATATAGAAGAACTCAGGCGATTGTTCTAAGTAGAAGAAAATTACTTCCAGAGGAAATTGATGTCTTCTGAAAATTTTTTAGATAAAAGAACTCTTAAAAAACTAGATAGGGAACGAGAGTCCTTAATAAGTAGAATTGGAATTGATAGAAAAACAGAGGATGAGGTATTTGATAAATCCACTCTTTCTACCTTTGAAAAATTAATATCTGATAGAGTTATTGATACTCTTGATTTTCCGATTTCAACTGGAAAGGAAGGAAATGTCTTCAGAGGTATAACACCAGATAAAATACTTGTAGCAATAAAAGTATATCGTGTGTCAAATTTAACATTTAAGCATATCTCAAAATATATTTTAGGAGATCCACGATTTTTATCATTATCAAAAAATCGAAGGGATATTATTCATACTTGGACACAAAAGGAATACAAAAACCTACAAAGGGCAAATAAGATAAATATAAACGTACCAAAACCAATTAAAAGTATAAACAACGTCCTTATTATGGAATATCTTGGATCATCCAGTACCCCTGCGCCTCTTATGAAAGATGTTAATTTAAAAAACCCTCAAAAGATTTTTGATACAATTATTGATTTTATTTCAAGATTGTATACAAAAGCAGATCTAGTACATGGAGATATTAGTGCCTATAATGTGCTTATGCATAAAAACAAGCCATACCTAATAGATTTTGGACAAGGCGTCCTTATCGAGCATCCTAACTCTTTAGAATTCTTAAAAAGGGATATTCATAATGTGGTAAGTTATTTTAAAAAGCTTAATATTTCAGCTGATGAAAACGAAATCTTCAAGAGAGTTACAAAAAAAACGTGATAGATATGAAATATCTAAAAATTCCTATGGACCGTATAGCTATTCTAATTGGTCATAATGGAGTAACTAAAAATGAAATCGAGGAAAGATCAGGTTTGAAAATTGAGATTGATTCCAAGCTTGGAGAAGTAGTTATAGATGATCACAAGATTGAGGATCCTTTAATTGTAATTAAAATTGAAAATATTGTAAAAGCAATAGGAAGAGGTTTTTCTCCTGAAAATGCCTATCGGCTCTTTAATGATGATGCGGATTTTTTTATATTTGATCTTTATGATTATGTAGGAAAGAAACCTACTCATATAAGAAGGCTCAAGAGTAGAATAATCGGAAGGGAAGGTAAAACCAAGAGAGTTTTAGAGGGTCTTACTGATTCAAAGATTTCTATTTATGGTCATACTATATCAATTATATCAGATATTACCAGAATGAATATTTTGAAAAAATCTATAGATATGCTTCTTACAGGAAGTAAACATGCTACGGTCTATAGATTTGTTGAAAATCAAATAAGAGAATTGAGAATGCAGCAAAGATACGGTTTTTAACACGTAATATTTTAAAACATTATTCTATTCTGTGTTTCTGTTTGCCGCCTTAGCTCAGTTGGTGGAGCACTCGGCTGTTAAAGGAAATTTCTAATTTCCTATAGAAACCGAGCGGTCACCGGTTCGAGTCCGGTAGGCGGCGTGAAGGAGGGTTTTTTCTCCTGTTAAAACGTCAAAAATTGTAAAAATCATGAGGCGGCTTCGAACCCAAAATTTATATAATATTAATTTTCAAAAAATTATGTTCAGCAGTCTTTCCAGCATAGGGAAATGTTCTAAGAACCACAAGAACAACGAGTTGACGGACATCCTGTTCCTTGGGATTTCTACTTCAAACGTTGCCCAATAACTCTCACCACAGTTATCTTTCAAATTCGCTTTTATCATATATGTTCCTTTTGCCCCCCATGAATGATTAATCTTTGTGGTATTCCCAGAACCATAAGGACCTGACCAGTCTGAATAGGTTCCATCTCCCCAGTCAATGTAAAGGTAATTTTCATCTCCATCAGGGTCTTTTATGATAAAAACATATTCATATTCTACACCTGGTATCCCACGAAAAGGACCGTAGAACTCTATAGTAGGTGGAGTATTTGCCAATACTACATCAACACACTTGGTGATGTTCCCTGTTAAACCATCATCATCAGTAACAGTCAATGTCACATCATAAGCCCCTTCTTCACAATATTGGTGATATACTATCTCCCCTTCACCAGTTCTTCCATCTCCGAAATCCCAATCATAAGAAATGATTTCACCATCACGGTCATAAGATGATGCCCCGTCAAACATTACAGATGATTCTTCTACGTTATAGATGAAATCTGCTACTGGTAGGTTTTCACCCCAAGGGTTCATCAGAGGATATAAATCCTGATTAGAACCACCAGTAATATCATGAGGTATATCCCCTATACCATCTCCATCGCCATCGGTTCCTGTGTAATCATCCCAGTAATTGCCACCTGATGGGTAACCATTGTCCCAGATATCATCACCTTCATCATATGCATTTTTGGGTGTATTATCTATAAAGTTATTATGATAAAACAAGTTGTTATCGTAAGATGTATAAATTTTTATTCCATAATCTCCATTAAAACTGATATTATTTTCTTTAAAAATGTGGTATTCACTACCATATGCAACTTGAATACCTGAATAATTATTTGAATTTATGATATTATTTGAAAAGGTGCAATTGTTATTATAATTTGATAATCTTATACCATCATTTCCATTTTTTGTTATCGTATTACCCATGATTTTGACATATTTAACCCTATCAGCTATTTCTATACCTATAGTATTTTGTGATATATAATTATTTGAGCATTTATTATAGGATGAGGATGAACCAAAATAAATTCCATATATATTCGAGAGTATTGTGTTTCCTGTAACGTTGTTATTGAAGGAGTAATAAACACATCCAATACCATAATAACAATCTGAGACAGTGTTATCTATTATCGAACTATTATTAGAACGTCGAAGTACTATTCCACATCCTCCATGATTTTTTACAATATTACCAGTAATTATAGTGTTATTGAAATTATCAATCTCAATAGCATGCCAATTAGACTGCGACTGCCCGTTCTGAACAGTAAACCCACTAATTTTCACCCAATCAGCAACTACATCTATTATACGAGTATCAGGATAAGTATTATTACTCCCATCAATAATTGTTGTATACTTATCTTCTCCAATTAGATTTATAGACTTATCTACTTCTAAACTTTCATAATATATACCATTATAAACAAAAACTGTATCTTCATTGCTTGCATTGTCTATTGCATCTTGTATTTTTGTGTAGTTACTTGGTCCAGATCCACCAACATATAAGGTGTTACCAATAGATAATGGATTTTTAGATTCCCTTTCCAATATAGTGCCAAATGATGGATTCGCACAAATTCCAATTAACAAAAAAACTATTGCAATAACTAGCGTCTTATTAAACAAAATAGGGTTTTTCTTCATATTCTCTTCTCCCTCAAATTATTAATCCATTAGTGGATATTTAAATGTTACAACAACAAAGATAGCAGTCTTTCAAGCATTGGGAAACGTTCCAACAGCCAATGATGTATTGTTGCTCTGGTTCTCGGTATAGCTATCTCATGTTTGGACCATTCACTCTCAGCACCATGAATGTCTTTTGCTTTTGCTCTAACAATAAAGGTTCCTTCCTTGTTCCATTTATGACTGAACTTTAATGATTTTCCATTTTCAAACGGACCAAGCCATCTCGTTGAATTATTATCGCCCCATTCAATCCAAAGATATGATTCATTATCATCAACATCCGTATTTATGAAGACATACTCATATTCTTTTCTTGGTTTACCTCTATCCGGACCATCTATAATCGGTTTAGATGGTGGAAGATTAGGTGCAATTGTTCTAAAAGACCAGCATGGTCCTTGGTTACGTTGTCCATTGTTATCATAGGCGAGAATTATCCAGTAATAAGTCTCACCATAGATAAGCTCAATTAAGATGTCATATTCCATCCGCGTCTGATTCCATGGATAAGGTCCAAGTGTTGCAATATGAGGAGTTGGTGGTTCATATGTTCCAAAATACACATAATATGTAACAGTATCACCAGAGTCAGGGTCACCTCCATCCCAGCTCAGATTTACATCAACATCAACTGGAAATTCACCTGTAGGATAAGGGTTTCTAGGCGCATAAGGTGGATTATTATCTCCATTATTAGTAAATGCAATTACAGGTTGTATCCCGACACCAATAAATAAAACTATAACTCCAATTATAAGAGACTTATACAAACCAGGTTTTTTACTCATATTCTCTTCTCCCTCATATTTTACATCCTATTGCGGTTATTTAAATGTTACAACAACAAAAACGTTAGCAGTCTTTCCAGAAGGAAACGTTCTAAAAATAGAAAGAGACTCTTCAATGACAGAATTATCATAGAAGAGAGATTGTTTTGTTTATAACAGATTAAATAGTTGTCTAAGTATTGGTAAAAGATTTGGGAAATGATCAAAGATTTTTTGTAATGGTGTAGCAGTAATTTCTCTAGTTCTTGGTACAATACATGTTACACTTATACTACATATATCTGCAGCATTATCCTGGTTAGTTAGCAATATATCTCCCGCGTATTCACCTTTTTTTTCTGGTACAATTACCTCTACGAATACCTCTTCAGGTGTAGATGTTCCAACAAATCCACCGTCTTCATAAAACGTCCAGTTCAATGTCCAGTTTGATCCCCAATCTGGAAATGTAGCTTTCCATTCAAGCATAGAACCAACATCACCACTGTTTATTACAGTAAAGGTGCTATTTACAAGTGTTCCGGGTATAACATCTTCCCATCTTAATTCACCATCACAATAAAGGTCTGTAACTACTGGATCCCCGTCACCAGTTAATTGGAAGCATCCATCTCCAGGTCCTCCCGTTATTTCAGTAATATCTACCCAATCGGGATAACCAAAATAAGCAGATTTGAAGACAGCTTCATGTAGAACAACTAGAAGTCCATGACCAGACCAATGTGATTGTGGAGGGAAAGCTCCTACTCCTTGGACTGAAATCCAATATTTTTCTCCACCATTAAATGAGATTGGATCTGCTAGATCAACCCAGTAGCTGAAATAATATGCATTATCCAGTAGTTCTATGAGTGTTTCATGCACCTCAGAGTTCGGGAAAACCTGCTCATAAATTTTTGTGCCAGGGGCATTTCCATCACCTCGATCGATATAGAATGATACATTCCAGTCAAAGTCACCATCTTCTGCAGGATTCCAATAACCACCAACCCAGTGAACATCTGTTACAATTGTTGTTTCCTCGAACTGAAAGTCATCTGCTGCAATAACCTCAAAATCCATTAAAGCGTCCCATTGTGATGCAACAAAAGCATCATAGTGCATTCCATTGTCCCAAACAACATTTCCTTTAGCACCAGCTCCAGAGCCTTTTCCGGTTCCAAATAGTTCTAATTGTGTTTTTGATTTAGTATTTGCCAAAGCAACAGATGAAAAAATCATCACTGTTACTATTAACAAAACAACTGCTTCTCTCAAAAATAACTTGTTTTTATTCATTTTTTCCTCCCTTTTTTTTTTAAAATTGTTATAAAATAATTGAATTTAAATATTTCCTTAACAATAGTTAATTATGACAATTGTAAAAAATAATAAAGTTTTGAGAACTGATTTCATCCAACTATTATAAATGACAGCAGTCTTTCCAGCATTGGGAAACGTTCTAAAAATATAAAGAAAAAAGAAAAAATGATGGAAATAATTTTCATTATTACTCTACTATCGACAAGATAAAATTTTGTTAGGATTATAACAGATTTGATGGGTTGTGAATATCTTATGTTAATTTATTATCAATTGTTAAGCAGAGATTTATTAATGAATAATTTATTGCAATTCAAGTTGTAAGTAGGGAATGAAGGAGTTGGGATATGAAAGGTTGGATTGAAAAGTTTGATAATATTTTTAATTGCCCTAATTGTAAAAAAACTCTCTGGCGTTATAAAAAACTTCCAGGTGGAACATGTGTTTGTATTTCTTGTTATGATATATGTATGAAAAAGAAAAATAAAAATATAAAACAGATATTAGCATATATTGAATCAGCTTCAAGAGATTTTATAGATAATGGCTTATCAGATTTAATATTTAATTTTTTTGAAAAAAGGTATAATAAAAACCCAGTTGAAAGTGAAGTTGTAACATTTTGGAAGCATATTTATCTTGATTATAAACAAGATATTGATTATGAAATATTTTTTGATGTTATTAGCAATGTCTATAATATTGTTAAGGAGAAAAATTATAAAACCTGAAGTTATTGGAGAAGTAAAACCATAATATAAATTCTAATGGAAATGTCATATTTTATTTTTATAGGATTATCTATTCTGAACTTAAATATAACAATATACTTAATCCAATGATTTCAAATATTGATACCATTATAAATATTCAACCAAAGTGTTATCTTAAAAGATTCAGCAGTCTTTCAAGTATAAGGAACCTTTCCAAATACCATTGAAACCAAAGATTCCTTACTCCATCATTTGCATTACTGGGATTATTAATAGTATTAAACTCATTTTCTCAACCTTACAATGAATAGAAATATATACTACCAGCCCTATTGGTAAGTATAAAACTAATCCGATATTATTGCTTTTTTATGGGGTTTTGCCCCTACTGATACCTCGATGTATCTTTTTGGTTTGAAAGAATTGATGTAGTGATACATTTTAATTGGATTGTGAATATATGAAAAAAACACAAGAAACTGAAGAAGAACATATAAGATTACCATTACCTAAAAAGAATAAAAACGAAATGTTTGCAATAGCAGATAAGCTAATGGGCGGTTCAAGAATAAATGCAGTATGTGCGGATGGAAAATCAAGGATGGCACGAATACCTGGGAAGATGAGAAGAATAAGAGTCCGCACAGGAGATTTACTAATAATTAAGCCTTGGGAAATACAAAATGAAAAATCAGATGTTGTATATAGATACAGAAGAACTCAATCAATAACACTCAGTAGAAAAAAATTTCTTCCAGAAATAATTGATGTCTTCTGATTTTCAAAAAAAACTACATTGAGATCTTTATAACAATATTTACCTTTTAAAAAAACCGTTACTGAAAAGGAACTCAAAGCTCTATTCCAGTAGGTGGCGTGAATAGGCCTTTTTCCTCCTGTTGAAATATAGAATATATTGTATGTCTGACTCAAACTTTAAATTAATTGAAGAATTGATTTTAAAACACTTTGATTAGATTTATTAGTCTCTTTAGAATTTGGAATCGTTTAAGCAGCGAGATGGCATTATTTCAAAATGAAACAAAGTGCTGTAAGGAATTCTCTGTACAAAATAATCAATGAGCTCTTATTCTTTTTATTATCAAGAAATGTTTATTTGTATCTAATTTTTTTCTTTGATAAAAATACAATGACTATTGCTATCGACAACAAAACAAAAATAAGTTCGAATCCTGGTGTAGATTCCCCGATATTTATAACAGAATTATAACTATTGTTTTTATCCCTATTGTCTATAACAGTTAAAGTTACGTTATATTTACCAGCAGTTGTATATTTATGGGTTGGATTTTGTTGATTGCTAGTTGCTCCATCTCCAAAACTCCAATAATGAGATTCTATTGTTCCATCATTATCGGATGATAAATCTGTAAAACTGATTTTGTCACCAGTTTTGGGATTTTTAGGAGAATACTTAAACTCAGCATACGGCGGTGAATTTTCCGGTGGTAAAATAAAATTTATTGTATTTTCACCTACTTCGAAGTTTTCACCAGTTTTTTTGTTGTTATCATAATTATTTTTCAACCCTTCAATATCATAATTACCTGTTTCTATTTCAGATATAAAATATTCACCGTTTGTATCAGTCGAAACAGATCTTAAAACGGTATCTTCATCATATAAATTTATTGTAGCACCAACGATTGGATCTCCATCATAGTCTTTCACTATCCCAGTAATCGTTGCAAATTCAATAACATGAATGTATTTTATTTCAAAATCTGTTGTTTGCCAATCATCTGCTGTAACCTTTAACTTTACAGGATAAATTCCTCCACGAGAGTACTTATGGGTAGGATTCTGTAAGGTGGATGTTGAATAATCACCAAAGCTCCAAAACCACGAGACCAGTTTACCACCAATGATTTCTGATGTATCAGTAAACTGAATAGTGTCCAATGTTGAAGGGTCTGATGGCGAATAAATGAATGATGCATTTATATTTGGATAAACAACAACGTAACCAGTCTCTGTATCGGTTTGTCCTAGACTGTCCGTTATCTTTAATTTAATAGTATACGTATCAGCATTATTATAAGAAAAATTTGTAATTTCCCCTTCTGCATCCCATTTTCCATTATTGTCAAAGTCCCATTGATACCTTTCTATTTCAAAGCCTGTTGAAGCTGTTGATTGACTGCCATCAAAAGTTACTATCTCACCTGCTTTAACGTATGTATCATGAATATTAATTGCTGATATTGGAGTGTTATAATCATCCCAAATATCAAAATATACCGCTGCATCGTTCTGATCAACTGAAATGCTATCAAACTCACCTGACGTTTTATAATATCCTAATTCAACGGTTGTTTTATCTCCATTTAATTCATTTGTTTTTAGATTATAGTTTCCTTTATAGATATTGTAATTGAAAATCCTTTCTTTAATAGTTACAGGAAGGTTTTCTGGCATAATTGGGTCGTCTAAGTCATCCCAAAAAAAATCAGTACCTCCATATGCTCTACTACTAATATCTGCCAGATCATCTGAACTTGTTAATCCATCATCTTCACACAATAGAATAGCAATATTAATTGATAAACTTGTAATACCTGAAAAAGAATGGATAGTATTTACTTTCCAATCATCAACATTTTCTATCATGGAGAAGTTATCTGGAGAAGCCCAATTATAACTGATACCTCCATCTTCAGAAACACCAATATAATAATACCAATCTGCTTCATCAGAACTATTTTCTTCTATTTCATCTAATTTTTGTATTTTATGGATTTTAATTGATAATGTTGCAGTTGAATCAGAAGACACATTCGGTATAAATAAAATTGTAAATATCAAACCTATACAAATTCCTAAAACTAATATTCCTTTTTTCATCTTCTATCCTCACCATAATTAAAATTTTTTAAATTTTAATACTTTACTTTAGAGCTTGTCTGAAAAATAATTATCAAGATTCTTCCACTAATCCACAATCTAC
>CAZHIY010000005.1:0-2234 GCA_964533085.1 uncultured Thermoplasmatales archaeon
TAAATCGACAGAGATTTAGGGAGGAATGGTGGTCTTAACCGATGACACATGAATACGATTCTATTTAATATTGAAAAGTGAATTTTAAATATTAAATCAAGTATTATAGTTTCAATGGAGGAAAATAACCAATGAAGAAAAGTATATTGAAAATTAGATTAATAACTCTAATTATTATTTTGTTTTTAGGACTAGGAATCCAGCATTCATTTGCAAATGAGGTTTCTATAAACTCTAATAATGATAGATTAGTATCTGAAAATATAGAACCTAGTGAAGCTTCGGATTTAGTATATTTATATGGTAGAATAAAGAATTTATGGGAAGATGATTATGAAAAATCTTTTAATGCTGTTAATCTTCGTATTAGATCATTAATTCCATTTGGATTTTATCATTTAGATTCAGGTGAAGAAGTTCATATAATTTGTCTTACAAAAGAAGTGTTTCCATTTTTTGGAATTATTACTGATAATTTTATAATTGGACTATGTGAAGTATCTTGGAACTCTTAAACCATCTTTTTATTACTTTTTCATGTTTTTATTTATGGATTTCAATAGTAGATTTTCCCATTTTTTAACACCGAGGTTAAGATCTACATTAGCAATTTCTGCACATTTATTCGACAAAAAAGAGTATTTTACGTGCTAAACCTAATACATGAATCTTGCACAATCATAATTATTTTCCAGAAAGATACCTATTCTGAACGAAACTAACCTCTTTTTTAGCGAAAAAAAGAAATCTTAAACCATTTAATAAAAATTTAAAATCATTACGTGAAATACTTCTATACATCTGACCAATAAGATATGTAGGTCTATTGTAAAAACGATAAAAAGCTTTTATTGTGTATTCTAAAAGCTCATTTCTTGTAAGATTTCCCAATCCTATATCTTTATCAGCTAAGGCAAAAAATGTATCAGAATCATCTGATATTTTTTTACTTTCCACAGCTTCCTTCCATATCTGAGAACCTTTGATATATTTTAATGGAACAAAATTTGCAAAATCAAGAGGTAAAGAACAGGCGAATTTTATTGTATTTTCAATATGTTCTCCTGTTTCCATAGGAGCACCAAAGATAAAGCTCCCCATAGTTACAAAATTCATTTTTCTACTTAATTTTACTGCATTTCTAATTTGAGATAAAGTAATATTTTTCTTATAATAATCAAGAACTTCTTGATTTCCAGATTCAATTCCAAAGTATAAATATTTTACTCCTGTTTTTTTCATTTTTTGATAAAGCTCTTTATCTGCTGAATCAACTCGAGCACCATGTATTACCATTTCAGTTTTCTTACCCATTTTGATAAGTCCATCAAATATTTCATGAGCTCGTTTCTTATCAGCAAGGAAATTATCATCAACAACATTTATTGAACCATACATCTCATCGATTTCTTCAAATTCTCTTAAAATATTTTCTGCTGACCTTTGTCTAAATCCCCATCCCTCAATCATATTAGCGTATCTAGTACAGAACCTGCAATTACAAGGACAACCTCTACTTGAAATCAAAGAAGTCACCTTTCTTTTCAGTTGATAACCATGAGGAGAATCACCATATTCATTTTTCTCAACAAGATGTCGTGCTGGAAACGGTAAAGAATCTAAGTTATTGATTACCTTAAATGGCTTCCCTGAAAATATAGATCCATTATCTCTATAATATATACCATGAATTTCACCAAGTTTTTTCTTTCCTTGAATAAATTTCGCTAATTCAAGAATTACGTGTTCTCCTTCAGCTATAACACTAATATCTGCTAAGGGAATATCATGTAAAGATTGTTTTTGGACAAATGTACAGTGTGGCCCACCGATAATCAAGGGAATATTGTAATCTAAGTCTTTTATCATTTTGGAAATATCATTAGGAGGTTTGAAATCGATTGTCTGTATAGTCATACCTATAGCATCAGATGACATTAAGGAGTTTTTCAGTTGTTCTTTAGATATGTTTTTTACAGAATAGTCAAGAATTTCAACTTTATGGCCCTCATTTTCTAAAACTGCTCCTAAATAGAGCAATCCTAAAGGTGGAAGCATTACATGTTTTGAATCTTCTTTTTGATTTCCAGGTCTAATAAGGAGAAATTTCATATTTTATTAACTCCATTAAACAATAAAAGTATTTCCATGAACTGAGTTTTACTAAACATACCACTTTGATTTATTATTGTTTGATACCTCCCTGAATAAAAATAATCTAAAATTCGATATTT
>CAZHIY010000005.1:2244-7487 GCA_964533085.1 uncultured Thermoplasmatales archaeon
TACAATAACAGATTATACGTTTTGCATAACAAAGATTTGCACCTAAATTACTAATTTTCAAATATAGTTTAATCCCACTTCTATAAGCCTAAAATCATTACTCCGAACCATCTTAATTAGTTCTTGAATCATATATTTTGGGCGGAGATAAAAACGTTTAAAAGCCTTATAGGAAAATTCTTCTAATTCCTTTGCCTTAAAATTACCTAATCCTCTTTTAGAATCTGCTATTATAGATCGTTCGTTCTCCATTATTTTTCCTTGTTTTACTGCTTCATTCCATAAATCAGACCCAGGACAATATGCTAAAGGACAAAAAACAGCAATATCTAATGGGAGCGAACAGGCAAATTTTATAGTCTTTTCAAAATGTTGTCTTGTTTCAATTGGTGCACCGAGTATAAATGTGCCACGAGTTATAAAATTCATTTCATTACCTAGCTCGACAGCTTTACGTATCTGTTCTAAAGTAATTTTTTTATTGTAAAAATCCAAGACATCCTGGTTTCCTGACTCAATACCATAACCAATGTACTTGACATGTGCTTTTTTCATTTTTTTATACAAAGGTCTTTCTGCAGAATCAATCCTTGCACCCTCAATTAACAATTCAATATCAGTTTTATGTTCAATAAGACCATCCATAATCTTATGTGCCCTTTTTTTATTAGCTAGAAAGTTTTCATCAACAATATACAACGATCTATATTTATCGGTGACTTCACATATTTCCTGTACAACATTTTCAGCAGAACGTTCCCTATAACGTTTTAATGTAGGAATATGTTTTAAAATATTTCTTGAACAGAATCGACAATTAAAAGGACATCCTCTAGTAGTTGCGGTTGCAGTAACAAGTGGTTTAAAAAGAAATGCATTATTTACCCGACCATATTTCTTTTCATATTTATCAATAAGATGTCTAGCGGGAAATGGTATTGAATCAAGATCCTCAATCAGTTCTGGTGGTTTACCCTTTTTTATAATAGTTTTATCTCTATAATGGACACCGTGAATTTCAGAAAATTCTTTTTTCCCTATAAGCGCTCTAGCAATATCTTTGACTGCTTGTTCACCTTCTCCTTCAACACTAATATCAGCTGAAGTAATATCATTAAGTGCTGTAGTTGCATGAATTGTAGGATGAGAACCGCCTATTATAATTGGAATAGAGAAATCAATTTCCTTTATGTTTTGTGCTATTTTAGCTGCCTCTTCACAGCTATAAGTATAGACCCGCATACCAATTGCATCAGCAGATTTTAAAGATTTTTGAATTGTTTCCATAAGGTTATTTTCAAGGGGAACATCGAAAATTTCTACTTTATGCCCTTCATCTTCTAAAGATCGTCCTATATAAAGCAGTCCCAATGGAGGAGCAAGAACAGAATTAGAGGAAGGTTTTTTACTTGAATAAACGTCAAAATCAAAAGCTCTAGAAAAATTTAGCAATAAAAACTTTATAATATCAACCTCCACACGCTTTGGATATGATATAATCCTTTTAACAATAAAGTTTTGCATTCGAAGTCTATTTTCTTATTGTTAAAAGGTGTTGTTAAAAGGACTTATAAATAAAAATATTATTTTTAATTATAGGTAAATATGGAATGGAAAGTGAAAATAAAACCATAATTCAGTTTTATGAAGCAGGTCCTTGTTGCAAAGTTGATGCGTGGAATTATAATGTTATTAATATCAGTGAAGACAGGCATTCTATTAAGCTAAATATTTCAGGTATTAATGAGTTATATAGTTACAATGGAACTAATCTCATATAATTATTATCTCTTGTTAGTAGCCATTTATAATAACTATGAAATACGACCAAGAATCAATTGATATATTTGATACTTTTTTTTTAATTATGTATTTAACAATTGGTAATTGTAACATTTAAATACACAAATGTTTATATTATTGCTGGAGAAGGTATTAAAATATGGACAGTCAGATTGGTTTATTGAAAAAAAATTTAATTATTGGGGTTATTATTTTATTAATTTTGGCAACAGTTGCACCAAGTATTAGTGGATATGATAAAAAACCAAACATTCAATCAGTAAGTAAAGCTCTCTATATCTCTCCAATAAATGATGATTATATAAATTCTTATTGGAAGTTTGATGAATGTTCTGGAAATACTGTGGGGGATTCATCAGGTCATAGTTATGATGGAACAGTATATGGAGCTGGATGGACTGATGAAGGCTTTTCAGGTTGTGCACTGGTTTTTGATGGAGTCGATGATTATGTTAATTTTAGCAATCATGCTGCTGAAATATTGATTAATAATACTGATGATATAATTTTGTCATTTTATTTTAAATCAACAGGTGAAGGTATTATTTTTTCAGGAACTGCTTCATGGGGTTTTAATCCAGAATTTAAAATTGAACTAGTTTCAAACGGTTCATTGTTATTTTATACAGTTATGTCTTTTCAGGGAACTGTTCTATACTCTGATGGTGCATATAATGACGGTGAATGGCATTTTGTTGAATATTATTTCAATGGTATTTCTACAAGTCCCACTGCAACTCTTTATGTTGATAATGTTTTAGATAATAGTGTTACTCACTTTCTTCATGATTTCGAGAATATTGATTTTACAAAGGCTAAGATGGGTGTACATGTTCATACCGCAACAGATTATTTTGAGGGAATTATTGATGAATTCAAAATAATTAAATATGAGAAGGGAAATGAACAAGAACCACCTACAATTAGTGGCCCAGCATATGGACCGCCAGGCGAAGATTTGGAGTATAAATTTGTAACAGATGACCCTGAAGGAGATGAGGTATGGATTTTAATTGATTGGGGTGATGGAACAGAAGAAGATTGGAGGGGCCCTTACGCATCTGGAGAAGAAGTTACTATTGCTCATCAATGGGACGAAGAAGGAACTTACGAAATTAAGGCTAAATCTAAAGATATTTGGGATGATAGTAGTTGGTCAGACATATTTGAAGTCATAATAGGTTACCAAGCATTTCCAAAAATATGCTGTGATCCAGTTGGTTTGAACTTCGGAAATGTTTCTGCTGGATCAACTGTAACTGGACAGATATATGTTTTAAACTGTGGTGACCCCGGATCATTTTTGAAATGGTACATTGATACCACAACTCTTCCAACATGGGGAACTTGGACATTTACACCTGAAAGTGGTGAAGGAGTTGCTGAAGGAGATAGTGTCACTGTGGATGTAACATGTGTTGTAACAGATACAACAGGTACTTATAGTGGTGAAATAACTGTTTACAATACAGATAATCCATCTGACAAATGCGTTGTTGATACTTCTATAATAGTACCAAGAACCAAGACAGCATATAACTCTTTGTTCCAATGGTTTTTAGAGAGTTTTCAACTAATTGAAATGCTTTTTAAATTAATTAATCTATAAATATTTATATTAGATTAATATAAAAAGAAAAAGAAATTTTGATACTATAACTATTTCATCAAAAAGGCTTTATAGGCAAGATATGAAGAATAAATATCAACCTTGCAAGTAACTTCATATGGAGAATGCATACTCATCACGGGAGGTCCCAAATCAATAACTTCCATACCCAGTCTTGAAAAATATTTTGCAACAGTTCCCCCACCACCAGTATCTACCCTTCCAAGTTCAGCAGCTTGCCAAGGTATTTTCTCTTTATTCAGCAAGGTCCTAATTTCAGAAACATACTCTGCAGATGCATCATTTGCAGCATATTTACCACCATGACCTGTGAATTTAGACATAACAATCCCACATCCAAGAGTAGATGCGTTTTTTAGTTCAAAAACCTCTGTATAATTAGGTGTTACAGCAGCGTTAACATCTGCAGAAACAACCTTTGACTTAAGCATCACATCATCTGGATCTATCTTTGGGTCTAATTTCTTAATTAATGAACGTAAAAAGGTTGTTACCTGCGCAGTTGTATTACCCTCACTACCTATTTCTTCTTTATCAACAAATAGAACAATTGCTGTATATTCTGGGTTCTTCAAATCCATTATTGCTTTAAGTGAGGTGTAAGCACAAGCCCTGTCATCCTGCCCATAAGCACCAATTAATGATCTATCAAAACCCATGTCCCTTGCTTTAAATGCAGGAACTGCCTCAAGTTCAGCAGAAATAAAATCTTCCTCAATTATACCATAATCCTTATGCAATTTTTCTAAAATTCCTGCCTTTATCTTTTCACTAACCTCACCTTTTACAGGTTGACTTCCTACAGTAATATCCAAACTTTCACCGGTAATTGCATCATCAAGTTTTTTTGCAGCTTGAATTTTATAAGCAAGGTGAGGTAACAAATCAGGAACAGAAAATATTGGATCGGAATCGTCTTCACCAAGAGAAAATTCAACTTTTTTACCATCTTTTTTTACAACAACACCATGTAATGATAAAGGAATTATAACCCATTGATATTTCTTTATTCCACCATAATAGTGAGTCTCAAAAAGAGCAACATTTGAAGAGGTATCTTCATAAAGTGGAATTTGTTTTAAATCAAGTCTTGGACAATCTATATGCGAAATAACGATACGGAGACCACTGCTAATAGGTTTTTTACCAGTAACAATTATGGCTGCTTCCTTTTCCCTGTTAATAATAATTTTTTTCTTACCGCATTTAGCAATATCAGAAATTTTCTGTATTGCTTCTCTTTCAGTTTTAGATGAATCTAAAAAATTCTTATAATCTTCACAAAAATCAAATGCATTTTTTATTTTAGCTTTTGAAAATATCTCCCAAGCAGATTTCTTTTTGTAAGCATATTTACTCTCTTTTTCTTTCTTTGAATCTTTCTTTGTATCTTTCTTTGCCATTTGATATCCTCGGAAATAGGCATATGATATTCAAATAAAAAGATAACTAAGTAAAAAATTAGAAGAAAAAAGTGAATATTTTTTGTTTATCTTCTTATTACATAGACAAGAACTGCTATACCTGCTATAACTATTATTACTATTAGTGCTACAAAAAGAATTAAGGGTGAATCTCCATCGTTTCCTGAATTATCTCCATTGGTAGAAGAAGATGTAATAGTTATTGTTGTAATATTAAAACCAATATTTTCATCATTATCAGTTACATAAAGTTCAACTTCATATTCACCAGGTTCTTCAAATGTAAATTCTGGATTTTGTTCAGATGAATCTATTTCAAAATCATCATCAAAATGCCATTCCCATTCATAAGGTTCTGTACCTCCTGCAGCTTCGCCATAAAATTG
>CAZHIY010000005.1:7497-22234 GCA_964533085.1 uncultured Thermoplasmatales archaeon
TAGCTTCATCTACTTTTCCATTAGTTGGACAATCAATAGTAACTTCGACTATGAGAATATTTGGATAAATATCTGTGTATTCATTCTCATCTTCAATCTTTCCAGTGTATACCATTATTGAATCGTAATCTTCATCCTCGTCAATTAGATCGAATTTTATAGTTAATTTGTTTGATCCAAATCCCGTAAGTGTGAATTCTATTTCCTCCTCACCTTCGTCTGTAATTACAGATCCATATTCTTCTTCCATTCCACCAAAATTGATATATAAAATTTGATATTCATTTTCTGAGGTAACTAATCCTATTGTGATAAAAACGCCTAATGTTTTTTGAATATTTCCTACAAATTCAATATCAATTGTAACATGGTTGTCTTCCTTCTGATAACTAATCTCATCAAAATCGATATCAGCAACACCTGCAACAGGTTTACCAGAACTATCGATAACATCACCAGAACCATCATAAATTACTTTTGTTTCATCGGCCGCCATAACAGGACAAGCTACATTAATCATGAACGCACAGATTATTAATCCAACTATCAATATTTTTTTTATCATATCAATCACTTTTTCAATTTGTATAGCAACCTGCTAAACAAGACCTTCTTTATAAAATTTGTTTTCGAAAAATTGTAAATAAATTCCTTAACTAAAACTATATTTTAAAATATAAAGCGTAAATGTTGATTCGGTCTTATTTTCTAAATACAAACTATTTCAATTTCTTTTTAAGGCCTTGTACTGTTGTTGAAAAATCATCTAATGTAGATTCTAGAGTACCTAACACGTCATGTATCCTATCAGTAATGACAGCTCCATTACGTGAAGGAGAAATTAAACCATCTTTCTCAAGAGTTCTCAAAGAATATCTAATCATATGTTGTGGTTGTCCAGTCATTTGAGATAATTTTATAATTCCTATAGGACCATGTTCTTGGACATTTTTTAAAACATCCAAATGTCTACTAAGTAGGTCTAGCTCCTTTTCAGCTACACTAGTTATACTTGACTTATTATCGACTTTTTCACCCAATAAAACACCTCCTGTCAATTGTTAACATAATGCATTACTATTATATATTTTTTGCTAAAAATTGGTTTAAAAAAACAAATAATAATAAAATTAGGCAAAAGAAAAAATATAAGACTCATAATTTGTATTCACTATTTCATGGCTACAGGATTCGCACTTTTATCAATAAGCCCATTACACGAGAAAGAAGTATTTAATGCTCTAAATAGTATCACTGAGATAGCTGAGGTTCATCCTCTATTTGGAGAGTATGATATTCTTGTAAAAATAAGCTGCTCAGATATAGACGAGATAGGAGATGTAGTAATTAAAAAAATTAGAGGTCTTAGAGGAATCGTTGATACTAAAACGCTCATTGGAACAAAGAGTTTAGAAGGATTTCAATAAATTTACTATTGTTTTCTTTGTTGCCGGGCAAGATATCTGAATCTATTTTCAACCATAAAAACATGGGCAATAAATCTAATCTCGTATCTTTCTTCTTCGCTTGATACTTGCCCTACAATCAACATTCATTTACCTTCCGTTCAGCTCATGTTAATTGATAACATGAAACTCTATATTATATTATTTGATTCGTTAATATATATAGATTTCTATTTTTTCAAAAATATTATTTAATTAAAATTTAGCAATTGATTTTATATATTATGTAAATCAATATATTATAACAATGAAGAAAGTAATTATTTCATTATTCATTATAATATTATTTATAAATTTAACAAGTCAAGTAACAAGTCAGAAAATAGGAAATAACCTAACTTTATCATATAAAAATATAATATATGTGGATGACGATAATATCTATGGCCCATGGAACGGGACACAAGAACATCCCTTCAGGCATATAACAGATGGGATATTAAATTCAACAGATGGATATTTAGTTTTCGTTTATAATGGACTTTACAAAGAGATAATAAAAATAAATAAGTCAATAAGTTTGCGCGGAGAAAATAAAAGCTTAACAATAATTGATGGATCTTACAATCAAGAAATAATCAATCTAACTGAAGACAACATAATACTGATGAATTTTACAATCAGAAATTCAGGTGCTTATCCCTATAATTCTGCAATAAAGGTAAATTCCAATAATTCATTTATACAAAAATGTGAAATTTATAGAAATAAAGTAGGGATTTTATTAAATAAGGTGAAAAGCAATAAAATAGATAATTGTACATTTTATAAAAATGGGCAAGGAATTCTACTTAATTCATCTGATAACAATCTTATTACAGGTTGTGTTTTTTCGCATAATTCAATAGGAATACAATCTGAAAAATCAAAATATAACAATATTTCCTACTGCTACACCTATGAAAATGGTATATCATTCTATTTAAATGATTCAAAAGAAATCAATATTTTTCATTGCAACATGAGTGATAACTCAGTTAATTTGGGAGGAATTTTCATTGAAAATTCATTAAAAATTACAATTGATAATTCAATTATAAATCATAATGGTGCAGGTATCAGTTTATCATCCTCAAATGAAATTTCAATTCTCAATTGCGATATTGCACAAAATACTCATTTTGCAATATCTATGAGAAACCCGTCGAAAAATATCGTTGTGGAAAGTTGTGAGATAGCAAATAATTTTAGATATGGAATTTACATTGAAAAATTAAATTCATGTACAATCAAAAATAACAATATCTATAATAACGAGCTATTTGCAATTTACTCAAGATTTACAAGATTTAAAGCACGATTAAATTGGTGGGGTTCATTACTTGGTCCAAAATATATTGAAAGTATATATAGAGGTAGAATAACTGTTTTTTTAGGAAAAATAAGATGTTTTCCCTGGTTCCTTAAACCAATAAAAAATATTGGTGCAAACTGGAAGGAAAATGAACCATATCTAACAAGAATAAATCCAGATTTTCAGGATAAAATATTTAATTTTACTGGTAAAGATGTTGATGATGATGGATTGCCAGATTGGTGGGAGGAAAAATGGGGATATAGCCCATTTATCTGGAATGATCATAAACATCTTGACCCAGACAATGATGCATTAAATAATTTCGAAGAATGCTATACTGATAAGTATGGTTCAGATCCTTTCTATCAAGATATATTTCTTGAGATAGACTGGATGGAATCAAATCATCCAGATATATCAAACAAACCTTCTGAAAATCTCATAGAAGAACTAGTTTCAATTTTTAGGCTGCATAATATTGCTTTACACATTGATATTGGTAATTTGGAGGGTGGTGAAGAAATCCCAATTTGTAATTCAGCATTTTCATATTCAAAATTACAGGACCTCTATTGGAAATACTTTCTACACAACGATCTAAATAATCCTCGCAAAGGGATTTTTCATTATGGGTTAATATGTAATTATTGTCCCGATCTAAATTTTCCTTTTTTTGGGTGGGATCAGTTTGATTCATTTGCAATATCGGCAAAATGGTTAAAGGATTTAAATCCACTCAAAAGTATGGACCATCTAATCGGAGGCGCACTTGTTCATCATCTTGGCCATACATTAGGTTTAATTGTAGATAAATATGGAGGAATCGATAACACTGGATCTTCTCGTATATTTACGATACAATGGCTAAAATATAGAAACTATGAAAGCTGTATGAATTATCGTTATAAATATAAAAAATTTTCATTTTCAGATGGCACTAATGGTCGCGGTGACTTTGATGATTGGGGTAACCTTGATTTTTCGTTTTTTAAAAATACGACCTTTGATTATAAAAAGGTTCTAGATTTTCCATAATTTTATATAGATTAAATTATATATTGATAGGTTTACCATAAATTGGAGGAAATAATCTGAATAAAAAATATCTTTGCCTATTTATTTTGATTTTATTTTTACCAACGACTTTAAGTCAATCAATATCTCCAAGTGAAATAATTTTATCTGCTAAAAACTCAAAAATTATATATGTTGATGGCGACAATGTAAATGGACCATGGAACGGGTCAAGTGAGCATCCTTACAAAACTATAAATGATGGAGTTTTTAATGCAACAGAAGGAGATACAGTATATGTTTTTAATGGAACGTATTATGAGAATGTAACAATTGAAAAAAGGTTAAATCTAATTGGGGAAAATAAAAGTCTAACGATAATTGATGGCCGATATCAAAATTATGTGATAAATGTTATTGAATATAGTGTTATTATTGAAAATTTTACGATTAGAAATTCTGGAGGTTATAAAGAAAACGCTGGAATAAAACTTGATTCAAATAATAATACAATTAAAGAATGTAAATTTTATAGAACAAAATCCGGAGTCTATATATATAATAGTAATAACAATCAAATCAAAGACTGTACGTTTCACACAAATGGTGAAGGTATTTACATAAAATCATCAAATAATTGTAAAGTAGATGAGAGCTGCTTATACCACAATGGAATAAGTGTAAATATTCAAGATTCTTATGAAATTGAAATCAATAATTCATATGAATACACAAGCGGTTATGGTTTTTTTATTAATAATTCGTCAAATATTAATATGTCAAATTGTGCAGTTTATGACAACAATGATAATGGAGGTGGACTACTAATAACAAATAGTAAAGATATCTGCATCTTCAACTGTAATATTATTCATAACGGTCATGGTCTAAATCTTTATGACTGTAAATATATCGAAGTTTTAAATTCAGATTTTATTTGGAGCACACATTTAGCAATTAGAATTGGGGAAAATACACGAAATTTAAATATTGAAAATTGTGAAATTACCGATGGTTTTAGATATGGAATAACTGCTGAAAAAAGTAGATTTAAACTTAAAAACAATAATTTGCATTCAAATCTTTTTGGAATAAATATCAAGAAATCACTATGTGATGCCAGAATAAACTGGTGGGGTTCAAGCTTCGGACCGGCATTACTTCCTAGGAAAGAAAAAGATAGAATCTATTTTAAACTAGGATTCATAAGATTTTTACCATGGCAAATACGTAAAAATGAAAATGCAGGATCAAACTGGGAAATAGATTATGATAAATATAAAAATGAAATCAATTTGTATCGATTTAAACAAATAGAACTACCAGGAAATGATACTGATAATGATCTTGTACCAGATTGGTGGGAGGAAAAATGGGGATATAACCCATTGATTTGGGATGACCATATAAACCTAGATCCCGATTTTGATGGATTAAATAATATCGAAGAATGTTATACTGATAAGTGGAACTCTAGCCCAATCAAAAGAGATATCTTTATTGAATATGATTGGATCGAGTCAGCCACTTCAAATAAATCAGCAAACAAGCCAACAAAGGAAAATTCTAATCAATTGATTGAGGTTTTTTCAGATCACGATATAACCCTTCATCTCGACAATGGAAGTCTAGGAGGTGGGGAGATGATTCCCTTTATTTCCGATTTTTCAATGTCTGATTTACGAGATATGTATTGGGATTATTTCCTTCATAATGATATGAATAATCCAAGGAAGGGAATTTTTCATTGGTGTCTGGTAAGCGATTATGGCCCATATCCTGGTCTTCCGGGGTTTGCAGTCGTAGGATGGGATCATCTTGACAGTTTTGAGATATCAGCTCAGAAAATAAAAGAAAAACATCCTTTTAAAAGTAAAGGCTACATTATAGCAAGCATAACCATGCATGAACTAGGTCATAATCTTGGTTTGGTTGTTGATGATCATATAGGAATTGATAATGGTATATCAAATATACCTTTTTTATTAGGGTTCTTGAAAATTAAACGTTACAAGAGCTGTATGAATTATTTGTATACATATTCATTACTTGATTACTCTGATGGTTCAAATGCTATAAATGATTTTGATGATTGGGGGAACATCGATCTTTCGTTTTTTAAAAATACTCATTTCGAATGGCCAAAGGATTAATCCTCTTTCCATTTTGTAAGAGCAAGACCTATTATGAAAAATATCGTAGCAAAAATTAAAACAAAAATTGTATTAATAGTTGCATCTGCCGTTTCAAGTTTTATCATACTATCGCGTAAACCTTCATTTACGTAATACAATGGAAGAACTCTTGCAACTAATTGTAGGAACTCTGGCATCATATCAAGTTCAAAAAATGTTCCAGCAAGAAACATCATTGGAAAAGTAACTGCTCCGCCGGCCATACCAGCAGATTCTTCATCCTTTACAAAACGACCAATCATCATCCCAAGACCTGTGAAAAGAAAGCTTGTCGCAATTATGATTACTATCATCAACGCAGTAACATGTACATGAAGTCCATAAACTAAAACCCCTACGATAATTATTATAACAGTTGAAAGGAATGATAAAAAGAGCTGGAAGAGCATTTTTGAAATGATCCATTCGGATCTTGTAATCGGCGTTGTCAATAATTTTCTAAGGATTCCATCTTTTCTAAATTTTGTATTTCTCTCAAGACTTCCATAAATACATGTCTGCATTATTGTAAAACCAATCATACCTGGAATAAAAAAATCAATATAGGAAAATTCTCCACTAATTGTCGTAACATCCTGAAGACCAATAATTTCTCTACCACCAGAAACATTCATATTAGTATTTATAACAAAATATGATATTATATCCCTAATCTGCTGATTAGTGGTTTGTTCGCTTTGATCAAAATAGAACATTAAATTTGAAGTTTCAGTCGAATTAGGATTTTGCTGGGACAAGATTATTGTTTCACTAAAATCTTCAGGAATTACAAGTACTCGTTTTATGTCATTTTCACCCATATACAATTTAACATCTTTATCTCTTGGTACATTTTTTATATTTATATAACCCGTAGATTCCAGTCCCCGCAGAAATCCTTCTGTAATACCAAACTCGTCATCCTCATCTAAATTTTGGACATAAAGATCAAACTCTATCTCACCCATACCAGAAAAAATTGCACCAAAAATCAAAATAAGCATTATAGGAAAAGCAAGAGTCCAAAATAGTGTAGCTCTACTACGGAAAAAAGCTTTCAAATCGATTTTAAAGCTTGCTATCAAAATTTCTAGTCTCATTAGTCTTCCTCCGAAAGTTTGGAACCTGTTAGATGTAAGAAAACCTCCTCAAGATTTGACCTTCGAATATCAATACTATCATATTCAGCACATTCATGTCTAAGCAATGACAGAACCTCAAGAACACGTTCCTTATGATCGATTTTTACTTGAATATCTCCATTTTGCCCCAGACTAGCATTATAATCTCTTTCCTTCAATACATCAACAATTTCTTTTGTCTTACAGTTCTTTATATGAAGAATGCTTTCTTGACCATACTTATCAATTAATTCAGCAAGTGATCCCTCAGCAATAATATTTCCCTTATGAATAATTGCAATATGATCTGCCAAATATTCTGCTTCTTCCATGTAATGAGTAGTTAAAAAAACCGTTTTTCCTTTATTGCGTAAACTTGCGATTACATCCCATACCTCTCTTCTTGCTTTTGGATCAAGACCTGTTGTTGGTTCATCTAGAAAAACAATCTCAGGATCATTAACAAGTGCAATTGCAACTCCTACACGTTGTTTCAAACCACCTGATAAATTCATATAGAGTTTATTTTCCTGGTCCTTAAGATCCATAGCATCAATAATTGAATCAATACTTGCCCTTTTTTTGAAAAGTTTAGAATAAAATTCTAAAGTTTCTCGAACTGTTATTCTCTCAAAAGAATGATACTCCTGCGGTAGTATTCCAATTTTTTCCTTTATCTTATCAAATGTAGTACTAATATCTTCTCCAAGTAATTTTATAGTTCCAGCTGTTGGCTGCCGTATTGATTCAATCATTTCAACAGTTGTTGTCTTTCCTGCGCCATTTGGACCTAAAAATGCAAATACTTCCCCTTTTTTAACAGAAAATGAAATAGAATTTACTGCGACAAGATCATCATAAACTTTTTTAAGATTTATTGCCTCAATTGCAATATCATCAAATGCAACAATCTTTTGAAAAGTTACCTTTCCTTTTTTTCCGCATTCAGGACAAGAAACAAAAGTAACTTCTCCAGGGCTACCAACACGGATGATGATATTACCGCATTGCGGACATTTAACTTTTTTTTCGACCATAAATGTACCTTTTAATCAGCACCTCAATATAAAAAGTGGTATTTATCTTTAAGGATTAAATAATTGTTTATCAATTAAATCCAAATTTTGATTAAAATCATATAAAATTGGAATTCCAGTGGGAATTTCAACATTTGGTATTTCTTTTTCAGAAATATTTTCTACATGCATCGTTATTGCTCGAAGACTATTTCCATGAGCTGAAACAAGAACTGTTTTATCTTCTTTTAAATCCTTTAGGATATGTTTTTTATAGTAAGGAATAGCACGTTCACAAGTATTTTTTAAACTCTCACCGCCCGGTGGATTTACATCATAGCTACGACGCCAAAGATGAACCTGATCATTGCCATATTTTTCTCTTGTTTTTTGTTTATTTAATCCCTGAAGATCCCCGTAATATCTTTCTGCTAAATCTACAGACATATAGATCGGGATTTCATTATTAGGGTCACCCGAATGATGTTCCCAATTGTGTATTTTTTTATCCTCATGAAATATAATTGGAGTGCGTGTATCATTAGTATTAATTAAAATATAATGAAGGGTTTGAATTGCCCGTAACATATGCGAAACATATATAGAATCAAACTTAACATCCTTTAGATTCTTACCAGCAGATATTGCTTCCTCAATTCCTTTTTTGGATAGAGGAACGTCTACCCATCCTGTAAAACGATTCTCCAAATTCCATTGAGATTGTCCATGTCTTACCAATATTAATTTAGACATAACACCAACTCCACTATATGTCATATAACTCGTAATATTTATTTTTTAAATAATTAACAAAAACTTTTGCATTTAATCCTTCACCACATACATTTTTTATTATTTCATCAGCAGTCATCATCCGTCCATACTTATGAACATTTTCTCTAAGCCAAACAATAATATTTTTAAAATCTCCCTTTTCAATATTAGATAAAACACTTGGATTTCCATCTAACAGCTTTTTATAAAGTTGAGATGAATAAATTGATCCAATAGCATATGTAGGAAAATAGCCAAAATTCCCACCACTCCAATGCATATCTTGTAACACACCATCTTTGTCATTGTTGGGAATAATTCCTAATATTTCATCCATCTTATTATTCCATACCTCTGGTAATTCAGATACTTTTATATTATCATCTATAAGAGAATTTTCTATTTCAAAACGAAGGATAACATGTAAACAATATGTTAATTCATCTGCCTCTACTCTAATAAATGAAGGTTTAACCAAATTAACATATCTATACCATACATCAATATCCATATCTTTAAGTTGATTTGGTGATTTTCTCTTAAAAATTGGATAAAAATAATTCCAAAAATGTGTGCTACGACAAATCATATTTTCCCAAAAACGAGATTGGGATTCATGCAAGCCTAAAGAAGGGGAATCTGAAATTACAGTATATTTGAACTCATCTTTTGGCACTCCTAATTCATATAATGCATGTCCTGCTTCATGAACTGTTGAAAAAAACGAAAACAATGGATTTTTTCTTTCAAAATTTGTAGTAATTCTAACATCATTATAACCCATAGATATAGTAAAAGGATGAGTAGACACATCTATTCGAGATTTATCTATTGGTAATAACATTGTTTTTATTACAATGTCGCAGAGTTCTCTTTGTTTTTCAATGGGAAATCTTAAATCGATTTCCTGTTGGTTTTTAAAAAGTCTACTTGATTTTATTTTCTCAAGAATCTCTATAATTTGCGTTTTAAGATAATTAAATTCTTTTTTTAATTTATCAACAGTCATACCCTCTTCATAATCATCAAGAAGACTGTTATATCTTGGACCTGGAAGATTAATATAGCCGCAATATTCTTTCTCAAGTTCAACTATTTTTTCAAGGTAAGGATAAAATATTTTAAAATTACTCTTCTCTCTTGCTTCTTGCCAAGCTGGATATGCAAGAGTTGTCGTCTTTACCATCCTTTCAACAAAACTTGAAGGTATCATCCTTGCTTTTTCGACATCCTTTTTTAATCTAGTTACAACTATTTTATCTTTTGATGGTAAATTTTCGAAATTTTTTGATTTCGATAAATTTTCAATGTGCTTCCAAAGCCTTTCCGATATAACCTTTTCATGAGAAAGTCTTGAAATAAGAGCACTTTGCTCTGATCTATCTAACGCACCCATTGGTGGCATATAAGTCATCTGATCCCATCCTAAAAGTGCACCAATTCCACCAAAAGTAGATAGTTCTTTTTGTTCTTTATATATAAAATCTAAGGATTCTTTCATTTGCTCTCCTCAATTTAGACATCAATATCTATTACAATTGGACAATGATCAGAACCCATAACATCTCTCATAATAAATGCCTTTTTAAGATGAGTTAAAAATTCCTTATTCACAAAGAAATAATCTATTCGCCAACCAACATTTCTTTCTCTAGCACGTGTTTTCATATCCCACCAGGTGTACTGATCTGGTTCTTTGTTAAAATATCTAAACGTATCAATATAACCATGATCAATAAAGGTATCTATCCAAGCTTTTTCTATTGGTAAAAAACCTGAGATTTTTTCATTTTCTTTTGGTCTTGCAAGATCAATTTCTTTATGAGCTGTGTTAAAATCACCACATACAACAATGTTTTTACCTTTTGCTTTTAGATTATCTGCATATGCTAAAAAAGTATCATAAAAATCTAATTTATAATCAAGCCTTTCTTTGTTTTTTTTACCATTAGGAAAATAGATATTAAACAAAACAAAAGAAGGAAATTCAGTAATAAGAGCTCTACCCTCAATATCAAATTTTTCTATTCCAAATCCTTTTTTAAAATCTATAGGTCGTTGCTTTGAAAATATTACCACGCCACTATAACCCTTTCTTTCAGCCGAATCCCAATAGACATTATAACCAGGCATGTTTCTCAAATGGGGGGGTACCTGTTCTGGTTGAGCTTTGATTTCTTGTAAACAAAGAATATCGGGGGACTCTTTTTTGAACCAATCATATAATCCTTTTTTTTCAGCTGCTCTGATACCATTAACATTCCAGGATATTATTCTCATCGTAAATGGTATAATAAATTAGAACATAAGATTAATCTTTTATGGAAGTTGCAGATATACATCAGTAAAAAGATTGGTGATTTCGTGAAACATGTACATTATTCAGAGGTTGAATTAGAAGAACCAACTGAGGATGGAATAAAGGATGTAAAGTTAAGATGGCTTATTTCAAAAAAAGATGGCGCAAAAAACTTTGCTATGCGTCTATTTGAGATAAAACCAGGCGGTTATACACCACTGCATCAACATGACTGGGAACATGAGGTATTTGTGCTAGAGGGAAAAGGTGTAACAAGAGATAAAAACAATGAAAACTCCTTTAAACAAGGAGATGTATTTTTTGTTCCACCAATGGAATGGCATCAGTTTGTAAATATTAGTAACGATACATTAAAGTTTTTGTGTTTGATTCCCTATAAATAAAGAAAAAATTTATTTTACAAAAAGATATTTGGTGAGTGAGATATCATGATTACACTTGGATATATTATCCTAACTACATTTGTTATAGCACTTATTGCCTTCATCGGTATCTTTACTTTATCCTTAAAAGATAAAGTTTTAAACAAGATTTTATTGATTCTGGTAAGTCTCTCAGCTGGTGCATTAATGGGTGGAGCATTCATTCATTTATTACCAGAATCAATCGAAAAAGGTGGAGATACAAATCCATTCATTTATGTTCTAATTGGTTTTATTTTATTTTTTCTAATAGAAAAAGTTTTACACTGGCGGCATTGTCATAAAGGAAAATGCGATGTTCACACGTTTCATTATATGAATTTAATTGGTGATTCAATTCATAATTTTATTGACGGACTAATAATTGCTGCTAGTTTTATTGTATCGATACCACTTGGACTTACTACTACTATTGCTATTGCAGCCCATGAAATTCCTCAGGAGATAGGTGATTTTGGAGTTCTAATATATGGGGGTTTTAAGAAAAAGAAAGCTCTAGTTTTAAATTTCATTGTCGCTCTAACAATTGTTTTAGGGGGAGTTGTTGGATACTTTGTATCTCAAAAAATAGAACAAGCAGTTGTCTTTTTATTACCATTTGCAGCAGGTGGTTTTATCTATATTGCTGCAACGGATTTAATACCCGAAATAAAAAAGGAAACAAATATTAAAAAATCTATGGCAACAATGCTTGTTTTTATTTGTGGGATATTGCTAATGTGGTTGATTAAAATCTCATTTCACCATTAAGAATTATGTCAAGGGGACATCCTTTCTTAAATCATCTCTCATTTTTTTTCCAGTTTGTTTCTCCCATTCTTTAATTGTAATTGAATGCTTTTCTCGGATTTTATCACCAATACCGAGACCATTGTAAGAACAAAATGGAACAATTCCCTCAAGAGTGGTATAGTGAATCACGCATCGCTCTAAACGATCAACATTTAGGTTAAATGCGTCCTGGAACCACATCGATCCAACAAATAGACTCTTGTAATGAAATCCTCGAAGTGAATCATAGCTTCCGCCTATTGCTGCATCTTTTAAGAGTTTTTTTAGGTTAAAACCACTCGGAGCCTTATTATAATCCACAAATTTATCAACATTCGTTAAAAAAGCAGAGGCGACTCTTAGCTTTTTTAATGGCCCTCTTATTTTACTTTCTTTATCTACAAATTCAAGTAAACCTTCTACATCAATGAATCGTGTTACTGGTATTGGTTTTCCATTTTCCAAAAATATATATGTTGCACCACCGCATCCTGGGTGAGCAGTAAACTCCACTTGAGTTTCTCCTTTTAACAGTTCAATTAGTTTTGAAATTGGATACACAAACGGAACAGGATAAAAATCATCTTTTGATATTTGACCATTAAACTCCTTTTCTATTGCATCCATCATTGTGACATAGTCAACCCGTTGCAATTCTCGCTTTTCGTCCTTAATTTTTGTGATTCTCCCACAAAACGAAACAGGTTGAAAATTTACACCTCGTATAATATCAATGTTGTCAAGAGCGAATTTTACAATTTTTCCTGCCTCATTGAGATTTTTATCTCCAATCAAAACAGGAACAAGAACTATTTTTAAGTTTACCTCTCTTAAATTATCAATTGCTTTTTTATTTAGATTTATCCATGGGTTGGTTTTTTTTGTAACACCATCAAAGCTCATGTAGACTGTGTTAACCTTTGCTTCTTTAAGCTGTCGGCAATAATCGACACTATCAGCAAGTTTCAAACCATTAGTATTTACTTGAACATGAGAAAAACCGACTTCCTTAGCCATTTTTACAATATCTAAAAGATCCTTACGAATGGTTGGCTCTCCACCTGTTATCTGAATTGCTTTCGAACCCATCGGTCGCTCATTTCTTGCCTGAACCATTAGATCTCTTATTTGATCCAATGTTGGCTCATATACCCTACCAGAAGCCCCAGCATTCATAAAACAATAACTACATCTTAGATCACATCGATTTGTTACCAAAAGATTTGTAAGAACACTTTGAGATTTATGCTGATCATATAATGCAGGTTCATCAAAAATCTTTGTTTTAACATCAGGAGCTGAGCTTCCGGTAACTTTGTATTTCATCCACTTTTTATAGAGATTTACATCGCTAAAATAGATATCTTTGAAGGATCCATGTTTCTTACATTGTTTGGTAATATATACCTTCCCACCATCCTCAACAATAGTTGCATCTATCTTTTCGATTTTACCCTCCTGATAACAGGCTGGACAAACAGATGTGATTTTTTCTAATTCGCTCATATCCCTTCCATCCATTAAGTGGAATGATGGGCCTAAATGTATTGTTCTATAAAGATTTAACTGTTTATAGGTATTGAGGTAATGGAATATTATTTAAAATTTAAGTAGAATAATTTTATTTAAAATCATATAATGAAAAAAAATATAGATTATAGATCTCATAATATTGTTATTCAATCTGCGACTAATAACTTAAATCATATCTTTTTTCTTGATTATTTTCGAACATTTTTAGTTATCTTGGTCGTCTTACTACATGCAGCTATGGCATATATTGTCAATGCTAATAATTTATGGTTCTTCATGGATTCACAAAGAAATATTATTTTTGATGTATATGTTTTTTTATTTGATAAAACAGTAATGCCAATGTTTTTCTTCATATCTGGTTATTTTGCTCTATCATCCATTTTGAAAAGTAATATAATATCTTTTCTAAAAAGAAAATTTGTACGATTAGGAATCCCTCTTATTATTGGAATATTTATAGTTAATCCTTTTCCCATTTATATTTCTAATTTATATAATAATAGAATTTCTACTAATTTTATTGATTATTGGTTTAATGATTATTTAAAAAATATACCCTTTACATTACATCTATGGTTTTTGGGGTCATTGCTAATTATTATGACACTTTTTAGTATTATTTTTGCATTTAAAAAAAGAATTTTTAAAACAAATCATAAAACAAATTTATCAACTAAATTTCTTTTATTTTTTGCAATAATTATTGGATTATCACTATTTACAGTAAATATATTTTGTGAACCCTTAAGGGCAAATTTGCTTCCTCGTCAGCCATCTATCATTCCCAACAGGTTGACAATCATAACCATGCTTAGCAAGTTCAATA
>CAZHIY010000006.1:0-19751 GCA_964533085.1 uncultured Thermoplasmatales archaeon
TTTTTATCAAAAAGACGAATTTGGGTTAGTCAAATTCTAGCTTGCCGAACTACTGCTGATGAAAACCTAATTAGTAAAATTCTATCTGTCGGTATTTCTAAAAAAAGTACTCCAAATAATGTTCTTTTTTTGTTATTGTAACATTTAAATATCCCCAACTATATGTAAAATATGAGGGAGGAATAAACCTTGTTTAAAAAAATCCTCGTAATAAGTGTAATACTCTTGTTTCTTGGAACTTGTATTACTTCATCAGTTGCTATTAATACTCCTATAATTCCAATATTTAATGGCAATACTCTTTATGTTGGTGGAACAGGGCCAGGGAACTATACAAAGATTCAGGATGCAATAAATGATGCAGAGGACGGAGATACTGTATTTGTGTTTAACGGGACATACTATGAGAATGTTGAAGTTGATAAATCAATCAATTTGATAGGTGAAGATAGAGAAATTACTGAGATTATAAGCTGCTATTATATATTGGCTGTAGATATTTCTGCGGACTATGTAAATATCAGCGGATTTACAATAAAAGGTGATACTAAGGAAGCTTCCACTGGAATAAAAATCTCAGATTCCAGTAACAATAACACCATAATAGGAAACATCATCTTGGATAACTATTGGGGCATCTACCTTAGTTCATCTAGCAATAATATCATAAAGAACAACAATCTCTCGGATAACCATCAAGATATAATTCTTGAAGAGAATTGCATGAACAACACTATCGCAGGAAATATTCTTTTAAACACCTGGTGGTGTTATTCCATAGGTATCCAATTCTCTTCAAACAATACTATCATCGATAATACCTTCTCAAACGGCCAGGGTTGTGATTGTGGATGTATTAATTTATATTCATCTGATAAGAATGTAGTTATGAATAATACAATAACCTCAATGCCTATAGGTAATGGTATATCAATCGAATATTCTAAAGAAAATATCATAATTGGTAATACGATTAAGGACCTCCCTCATAGCGTGCGGAGTGGCATATCTCTTTCGAGTGCCACTGATAATACAATAACGTCTAACAACCTGATCTGTTGTTATACAGGTATAAGTACAAAAAAGGAATATGCCAGTAATGATAACACCATTTATCATAACAATTTCTTTAATAACACACAGAATGCCTATGATGAAGGTAACAATACCTGGGATAATGATTATCCTTCTGGTGGCAACTTCTGGGATGACTACAATGGAACAGATGCTGATGGTGATGGAATAGGTGATACACCTTATCCTATCCCTGGTGGTGATAATTGGGATGAGTATCCCTTGATGGAGTCATGGGGAGATAATCTAGTCCCTATCGCTAAATTCACCTGGACGCCATCACATCCAGAAGCAGAGGAGCCAATCTTTTTCGATGCTTCACAGAGCATTGATTATGATGGAAACATAATTCTTTATGAATGGGATTGGGATAACGATGGAGATTTTGATGAAAACCATGTGAGTCCTACATCCACTCATACGTTTGGAGAAGTGGGATATTATCCAGTTACTTTAAGAGTTATAGATAACGATAATTCAACAGATTGTAAAACTAAAACAGTTAGAGTTGGGAATCAACCACCTGAAACTCCATTAATTGAAGGTCCTAGGAGGTTTAAGGAGGGAGAAGGAGGAGTATGTCCATACACAATCAATTCAACAGATTCCGAGGGAGATGATATTTGTTATTTGATTAATTGGAGTGATGGAACCCAAGATGTAACTGGTTATTATGCTTCAGGTGAAATGTTTACAATAAATGCAACTATTCCTTTAGATAAAGGGACTTATACTTTATTTAAAATAAAAGCCATTGACGTCTTTGGCGCAGAAAGTGATTGGGCGATATTAGAAATAACAGTACCAAGAACCAGAGCAACATCTTATCTATGGTTATTAGAACGTTTCCCAATACTGGAAATACTATTGAGCTTGATTCGATATACATAAAATCCTATCTCTATCTTTTACTTTTACAGTTGAAAGTTATTTGTAGTTATCTCTCTAATACGTACAAAATGTTTTGTCGTTAAAAGTTTGAGAATTAGAAAATATACCATTTTACCTTTCAGACCGCTTCAGTACGTTTCTGATAAAAGGAGAAAAAAGATAGGTATTAGGTTATTAAACGATTAATCAGTTTACTCAGCTTTTCTGAGTAAGTTCTGATAAATCAATAATAAGGTTTTGGTTAGACCATAAAATAATTTATAAAAGTTTGGTTAAAAAATAATATCAATTCTTCCTATAAAGTCGTTCAAGTATCAAATCAAGTATCTCTTCAGGGTCTCTTATTTTCTTTAATTCTCTTCGAACAATCAAAGGTGTACCTTCTATACTTGTCTTACTAACATCTTTATCTGTGATTAGAACTGCGTGTTTCTCTGTTACTTTTGAGATACTGCTAACAGCTTGTGCTTTTTTAAGAAGCTTTTTATTATATTCATCTACACAGGTTAGAAGAACTTTCTTTTTATCTTGACTTACAGCTTCAAAAACACATCTTTCTAGAGGAGTAACCTTGTAACCTACTTTCTCAAGTATTGAAAATACTTCTCTTTGAAATTTTCTAAAAAAATCTGTTTCTGAAGATACCAGTTGAACATTCTTTTTATATTTTTTATTTCTAAATAAATCAATTGGAAGGGCAATATTTGTTCCAAGAGTATCCTCAATTCTAATAGCAACTTCTATTGTTGCATTCATTCCATCTTCATACATTTGAACTGTTCTTCTGGAAACCTTTAAAGAACGGGCAAAAGATCCGAGTGAGATATTCTGCTCTATTCTCGTCTTTTTTATTTTATCTTTATCAAGATTTACATATAGACCACCAGGAGCTGCATAAACTTCAAGTGGTATTCCTTCTAGTAGGTAGGTTTTAAGTGTTTCTGAGGTAATAGTTTGAATTCCAAATCTATCGTATACTGCATCATCTTGAAGATCCCCTGTTCCACTTTTTTGACCAATAATCAATGGACAGCCTTTTAGAAGCATTGAAAGTTTTCTGAGTTCAACTGCAACATCTTCTGACATTGCATCAATATTTATCAAAACTTTAATTATTAATAATGAATTGTCTCTTCTTGCAACTAGATCAAAACCTATTGGTCGCATTAAATAGAGTTCAGAAACATAGAAGCCCGCCTTTATTAAGATGTCTCTGACTTCCCCTAAAAGCTCTAATCGCTTCATTTGCTAAAAAAACTAAAGAAGCACTTCATATATATAAGTATCGGGAGTGATATTATTTGGATTGGAATAGATGACACAGATTCAATTACAGGTGGATGTACAACCTATTTAGCTTGCGCACTTATCAAAAAATTAACCGATAATAATTATGACATCATTGGTTATCCAAGACTTGTTAGACTAAACCCAAATATCCCATGGAAGACTAGAGGTAATGGTGCGATATCACTTCAAATTGGTAAAGGCCACGGGTTTAAAAAAAAAATTGGTGAAATTGATAAAACAGAAATTTTCTGTTATCAAAATAATTTATCAGGGAATCATGACGATATCAAAATTAAAGAAATTGTAGAGCAAATGATAAATTACTATGCAAGATTAGATGATGAAAAGACAAATCCTGGTTTTGCATTATTGACAAAAAAACCAAATTATAGTACCTATGAAAAAGCTGTACGGGAAATTGTTACATTAGAAAATACAAAAAAGATACTAGAAGCAAATAACGCATATTATAGAGGTTATAAAAATTGTAGAGGCCTTATTGGTGCTACTGCATCTGTTGCATGGGAATCTAAATATGATAGTACCTATGAGCTAATTGCTTATAGAAAGGAAGAAAAATGGGGCAGTAAAAGATTTGTAGACAACGCCTCAACAAAACAAATGGATAAAAAATGTCATTCAACCTTTGATAATTATGATTATAAACATAAGCATAATAGAATAATTCCTAATTCCCCTTGTCCAGTTTTGTTTGGTATAAGAGGAAATAATGAAGAAGAACTGATAAATGCAAAATCCTTTATTATATCTGAAGAAATTGACTGTTGGTTGATATTTGAAACCAATCAAGGAACTGATGAGCATCTTCAAAAAACAACTATCAATAAAATTCAACCATATCAATCAGTTGTTGTAGAGGGTATAGTAGTAAAAGTTCCTTTTACTATTGTAGGAGGGCATGTGTTTTTTACATTAAAGGATTCAAGTGGAGAAATCGATTGTGCAGCCTATGAACCTACAAAAAATTTTAGAGAGCTCATCAGAGAATTGAAGCTTGGTGATAAAGTTGAAGTTTATGGAGGTGTAAGAAAAGAGCCTCTTACAATAAATTTAGAGAAAATCAACATAAAGTATCTTGAAAAAAAAGTGGAAAAGGTTGAGAATCCTATTTGTCCAAAATGTGATAAACATATGAAATCAAAAGGTATCAACCAAGGTTATAGATGTAACAGATGTGGTACAAAAAGTGATAAACCAATGCTGAAGGAAATAAAAAGAAAGATTAAAATTGGTTTATACGAAGTACCAGTTTGTGCCAGAAGACATCTAAGTAAACCAATAAAGAGAATGACATAACCATAAGACTTTTTAATGGCTTGTCTCTTCTAGGTTTTCAAAATTTATTTGCGGGTGTGGTGTAGCCTGGTATCACTTAAGCTTGCCAAGCTTATAACTCGGGTTCAAATCCCGGCGCCCGCATACTTAATATTTTTATAGATACTCTCAAAATATGAAATATTTTTTATTATATGATAGTTAATTGGAATAATATAATTACATGTAATTAGGTTAAATTTTTAAAATTAAAATTTTATATTGATTAATTAAACCATAAATTTCTAATACCAATGTAAATTAACTTTTGAAAAAATGGAAGACTAAAATATGCTAAAATTAGACCTACATATACATTCACAATATTCAGGTGATGGATCAGGTTCACCAAAAGAGATAATAAAGATATTACAACAGAGAGGACTACAAGGTATGGCAATTACAGATCATAATTCTGTTTTAGGAAGTCTAAAAGCATTAGAAGTAGCTCCAAAAGATTTTATCGTAATTCCAGGTCAAGAAATATCAACCCATGAAGGTCATATAGTTGCGTTAGGTGTCAAAAAAAATATTGATAGAGATTTATCAATAGAGGAAACCGTTGAAAGAATTATTGATCTAGGTGGAATACCTCTGGTCGTCCATCTTTTTAGAAATATGTCAGGTATCAAAAGGAATAATCTTAAAAAAATTCAAAAAAAAATCAGCGCAATTGAAGTTTTCAATTCATGCAGTGTTCCAAAATCAAATTTAAAATCAGCAAAAGTTGCAAAGGAATTTAATCTAGGTGGTACAGGCGGATCTGATTCACATAAACCTGAGTATGTAGGCTATGGATACACATTGGTTGATACAACAGATTATAGCTTAGATTCAGTTTTATCACAAATAAATAAGAAAAAAACATGGGGGGAAGGAGAAACCCTTCCATTAACTTATAGACGAGATAGAATGGTGAAATCAGTAAAACAATTCTTTCAGAGAGGATTTAAACGTATTTAACTGATGAAATCATAAGAAACCTTTTAATCTGAATAAATCATACAATTTTTTATGGATGATGCACAAATAATCAATTCATTAGAAAATAAAATCAGGAACTTAGAAGAAAGACTTAGAGCAGTAGAAAGGGAACAAAGAAATATTCGTGAAGACATTTTATCAGGAACACCAGAGGGACGTATGCACAGAAGAATACTTGAAAAACCACCAAAAAAGATAAATGATATTAAAGAAAAACTAGATAAAGAAATTAAGATTGAAATTTAGAATCGTAAATTCCCTCATCAATTGCTTTTTGAATTTCTTGCGGTTTTTTACTTTCAACTGTTACACCAATCGATACACAAGTACCAATTACCTCTTTTGTTTTTTGTTTGAGTTCTTTACCTAAAAGATTATCTTGTTTCATTTTTGCAATCTTAATTGCTTGATCAACAGTAAGATTTCCAATTTTATGGGTTCCAGCCGATCCTGATCCTTTCTCTAACCCGAGTTCTTTAAAAATAAGAGATGATGCAGGTGGGGTACCGACTTCAACCTCAAAATTCTTAGTCTTTGGATCAACAATGACCAATACAGGAACCTTCATCCCGTCAAATTGTTTAGTTTTATCATTGATTGTATTGATTATCTGCATAATATTTACTCCTAATGGACCAAGAGCTGGACCAAGAGGAGGCCCTGCAGATGCTTTTCCTCCTTCAACAAGTGCCTTAATTTTCTCTGCCATATATCTCTATTCCCCCTTTCCCCCTTCGGATTCCTTCTTTTCTTCGTCCTTTCTTTTTATTACTCTTACTTGTTCTCCTCGAACAGTAATTGGTATAGGAACCACAGACTCAAAAAGTTCCACAGTAATTTCTTCTTTTGTATCATCTATATGAGTTACTTTTGCTGTCTCACCTCTAAAGGGGCCTGCTATCATTTCAACAACATCACCCTCAGTAATCTTTGCTACAGCAGATGCTGGAACAAGGAAGTGCTGAATCTGCTCGATAGGAATATCTCCCTCAAGCATGTTTCGTGCATATGAAACAGTCTTTATCATATCTCTAATACGTTCTTTATCATAACTTTCAAGAAAAATATATCCCCTAAGTTCAGGTGTAACTAAAATTGACGGGATTTTAATTTTTGATTTACCAGCTCTGCTGTTTATGAGATCAGCAGTGTTTTGTTCTTTACCAACTTGAGTTTTTATAGTAAATATTTTTGTATTCTCCTCAACAATTTCTTCAGAATTTGAACTCTCCATAATAATACACCTTTCTATAGTCCAAGTATACCTGCAATCCAAGGAGCAACTATTTCAGCTATTAAAAACATAAGAAATCCAAGACCTCCTATCAGTATAATTCCTAACCCTGTTATTTTTGATGTTTTTGCAAACTCCTCGTTTGTGGGTTTTCTAGCCATTTTAAGGACTCTACCATATTTTCCTTTACCAATTCTCTTCTGCCTTGATTCTATATTATGTTGTAAATCCCAAGCCTTTTCCACAAATGATCTGTCATCAGGTTCTGTGTTTTTTCGATTGAAGAATTTCACTTATTTACACTCCTTTTAGGCAAATTGGTCAAATAGATGGACATATATAAAGAATTTGGCTGTTTTTAATTTATAAATAAGAAAAAAGTATGAGATTTTACTTATTGGATAGATTATGCTACGAAATCAATGCCAAATTCTTCTTTTTCAAATGATTTCTGAGTAGGACCAAGGATCTGCTTTGATTTAACGCCTGTTATAACAAGCATTGCTCGAATGTTGCTCTTAAGATTTGGATCAACTGTTGTACCCCATATTATTCGTGCGTTTGGATCGACTCTTGAATATATCTCCTCAACTACTCGCTCTGCTTCGCTAATAGTCATATCTTCACCACCTGTGACATTGACTAGTGCACCAGTTGCCTCGGATATATCAACCTCCAATAGAGGTGAATTAAGAGCTTCAATTACAGCATTAACTGCTTTATTTTCGCCTTCCGCTTCTCCAAGTCCTATCATAGCTACTCCGCCACGTTTCATAACAGTTTTTAGATCAGCAAAATCAAGGTTTACAAGACCAGGCATTGTTATCATTTCAGTTATACCCTTGATAGATCTCATTAAAACCTCATCTGCAACCTTGAAAGCAGCATTAAGTGAAAGATTTGGGACAATATCAAGTAACTTATCATTTGGAATCACAATAACAGTATCACAAATATCCCTTAACCGTTTTAGACCTGTTTCAGCGTTTTCCATTCGAATTACTCCTTCTACACTAAATGGAAGGGTAACTACACCTATAGTTAAAGCACCTGTTTCTTTTGCAATTTGTGCAACTATCGGAGATGCGCCAGTGCCGGTTCCACCTCCAAGTCCGCATGTTACAAAAACCATATCAGCACGACCAATAGCACCTCGTATATCAGGTTCACTTTCTTTTGCCGCCTCTTCGCCAATCTGAGGTAAAGAGCCTGCACCCAGACCTCTAGTAAGGTGTCTACCAATCAAGACTTTATGAGGTGATTGAGTTAATAAAAGATGCTGAGCATCAGTATTAATAGCGACCAACTCTGCTCCACTTATCTGGCTTGCTACACAACGAGCGATAGTATTTGTACCAGCACCTCCACAACCAATTACTTTGATAGTAGTTGTAAGACCAGATAATACTTCTTCAAGTTCTCTATCAACAGTATTACGAGTGAGTGATTCTTTCATAACATTATTCTTTTTATTTGATTTTTTAGATGATTTTTTAGCATTTTTCTCATTAGCAACTACTTCTTCTATAATCTTCTTCATAAACTCACCAAACCCATCACACCAATAATCCCCTCATAACTGAGATTAATATATATTTTTCAATATTGTAAACAAAAATCTAATAATTAAAGATTTCCTAAAAATTGTTTAAATTATTTCCAAGGAAAAGTCAATACTTTTTATTGAGTGAGTAATATATCCAAGAGAGATTCTATCTGCAAAAGAAGCATATTTGCTAATATTACTTAACGTAATTCCACCTGAGATTTCAATAAGAATATTTTGATTTATCTCTCTGATTTTATTGGCAATTTTTCTTCCAGTTTTCGGATTAAAATTATCAAGCATAATAACATCAACACCGAGTTTTGCAGCAGCTATTGCATCCTTTTCATTTTCAACTTCAACTTCAACTTCAATAATTTTATTTTCAATTTTTTCTTTAATTTTGATTATTGCCTTTTCCACAGATCCAATAAGTTTAATGTGATTATCCTTAATCATGACTGCATCGAAAAGTCCAAATCTATGAGATTCCCCACCACCAATTACAACAGCTTTTTTTTCATATTTACGAAATCCAGGTGTTGTCTTTCTTGTTGCAGCTACTGTAACTTTTGGGTTTATTGATTTGCAAATTTCTACTAGTTTCTTTGTCTCAGTTGATATACCACTCATTCTTCCAATAATGTTTATTGCCAATCTTTCTCCTTTAAGAATTGATCTTGCTGTACCTTTAACAATGGCGACAATAGTTCCTTTTTTGACAAAATCACCATTATTTACCTTAAACTCCGTCTTTGCGCCAGTCTTATCAAAAACATCTTTAAGCTCATCTAAGCCTGAAATAATACAGTTTTCTTTTGTAATAATACGAGCTTTAGCATATTCTTTAAAAAATAATGAATCAGATGTGATATCTCCTTCAGTTCCAAGATCTTCATCGAGAAATCTATCAATATCGTTCATAACAATATTTTTTATATTGATTTAGTGTTTTAAGGTTTTGGTAGTTTACATGAATCTTGGAATTATTGGCTGTGGGGCAATTGGAACTGATTTGGCTCTTGCTGCAGATAAGATAAAAGAAATTGAAAAAATATATCTATATGATACCAAAGAAAATGCGTCAAGAAATCTTTGTAAAAAAATCACAAAAGCAGAGGTAAAAAAAGTTAAGGATTTTTTACCACTTGTAGACGTTGTTTTTGAAGGTGCTTCACAAAAGGCGGTAAAGGAGTATGCAGAAGAAGTTCTAAATGCAGGAAAAAATTTAATCATTATGAGTGTTGGAAGTCTGTTCAAAGAAAGTTTTAGGACAAAACTTCAAAATAAAGCTAGAGAAAAAAAATGTAAAATTTATATTCCCTCAGGCGCAATTTGTGGAATTGATGGAATCTTATCAGCTAGTATAGGCGGTGTAGATGAGGTAACCCTTGTAACAACAAAGCCACCAGAATCTTTTGGTAAAAATTATTCTATACGAACTGTACTTTTTAAAGGAAATGCTATAGATGCTGTAAAAAAATTTCCTGCAAATATAAATGTAGCTGCAAGTCTATCTCTTGCGGGGATGGGATTTAATCTAACCCAAGTGCAGATTGTTGCTGATCCTGTTGTTAGCAGGATAAGTCATAAGATACTTGCTCATGGAAAATTTGGAAGATTACGAGTTGAACTTGAGAACATGCCGAATCCAAATAATCCTGGTTCGAGTTATATGGCATCATTATCTGCAATTGCAACTCTTAAAAAAATAATTGATCCTATGCAGATAGGAGTTTAACTAACAAAAACAAACGTTATTTTTACCTATACCAAAACTAAATATCTATCTTTTAATTACTCAATTCCATAGAGATTATGAAATTTGAAATCAAAGATAGAGATGCTGCAGGTAGAATATGTAAATTAACTACAATGCATGGAACCATTAATACTCCTACTATACTACCTGTAATCAATCCAAATAAGATGTTGATTACACCAAAAGAAATGAAAAGTCTTTTTGGTGCTGAAATTGTAATCACAAACTCATACATTATATACAAAGATAAGAAATTAAGAAAGATTGCATTAGAAAAAGGAGTCCATAAACTTTTAGATTTTAATGGACCAATAATGACTGATTCTGGAACCTTTCAAGCTTATGTATATGGCGATATTAATATTGATCCTTTGAAAATTGTTGGGTTTCAACGTGATATTGGAAGTGACATTGGTACTATTTTAGATGTTTTTAGTACTCCAAATCAAAAAAAGACCGATGTTGAACAGATTATTAAAGAAACAGTAAAACGTGCAAAAAATAGTGTTGAAATAAAAGGAGATATGGCACTTGCTTGTACAGTCCAAGGTTCTATTTATCCTGATATTAGGGAGAAATGTGCAAGACAACTAAGCAAATTGAATTCAGATTTCTTCCCCATAGGAGGGGTTGTACCTCTTATGGAAAACCAAAGGTATTCTGATCTTGTTAGATGTATTATCTATTCAAAAAAAGGTTTAGACCCCTCTAAACCAGTTCATTTATTTGGTGCAGGGCATCCTCTCATATTTCCACTTGCAGTAGCTCTTGGATGTGATTTTTTTGATTCGTCTGCTTATGTTAAGTATGCAAATGATGAGAGATTTCTTTTTCCCTGGGGAACTGAAAGGCTTGATAATCTTATAGAATTACCATGTTCCTGCCCAGTTTGTTCGAAATATTCAGTATCCGATTTATTGAAAATGAATAAAAACGAAAAAACTATTGAAATTGCTAAGCACAATCTGTATATCACATATTTGGAATTTAAAAAGATAAGAAATGCAATTGTTCATGGTAATCTTTGGGAACTTGTAGAAAGAAGAGCAAATTCTAATCCTTATCTACTTGAAGCTTTAAAGGAGCTTAGAAAAAGGGAAAATAAAGAATTTCTAGAGCAATTTGAACCAACTAGCAAGAAAAAAGCATTATTTTATACAGGATGTCAGACCATTCATAGACCAGATGTGTATAGAATTCAAAAAAGGTTACTGGAAAGATATAAGGAGCTATATGATACTACAATAGTTTTTCCAGATGGTACTAAACCTTATTCGAATTATTATTCTGATAAAATCAAAAGAATATTCAAACGGAATTGCAAAATAAATGTCCTGATTGATTCTCATCTTGGCCCAGTTCCTCTTGAGCTTGACGAGATGTATCCTTTTGCCCAATCAATATTTCCAGATGTTACTGATAAAGAAACTGAGGAATTTGTAACAAAAATATTTGATGTTTATACAAAAAATAAAAATATTATCTGTTGGACAGGATCTGCAACCTTGAATGAGTTTAAACCAAGTCAAGAGAAATGTAAAGATTTTGATATCATGAGAATCTCTGCTATTTCCGATATGCAATTTGGAAAAGGAGCAGGAAATGCTATACTTGATGGGGAAATAAGATTTGTCAAATCAAAAAAGACAGGTAAAATAAGAAATATTTACTGTAATGAAAGACATATTTTATCAATGCGTGCCGAAGATGGCTTGTTTACCTTAAAATTAGATGGAGCAAGATTGTTACATAGGTATTTTAAATACCCAAAGTTAAGAGTCGTTGTCGATGATGATGTAACCGAATTTATTAAAGAAGGTAAAAGTGTTTTTTCAAAATTTGTTAAAGATTGTGACCCTGAAATTAGACCTTTTGACGAGTGTCTAATAGTAAATGATAGTGACGATCTGATAGCAGTTGGGCGATGTTTTTTAAATCGCAAGGAGATGTTATCATTTAACTACGGTATGGCAGTTAAAACAAGGGATGCTGTGATTTAGTTTTTTCAGAAAACTCTTTAATAGTATACAAATCTTATTTTTTTGGATAATATGAGCAGATATGGTAGTGGTTTTAGGGAACCTCCATGGGTAATGGGTTCTCCAAAAGAGGTTATGGACTGGGTTGAAGCAAGTCATCCTTCAAAGAATGAAAAACACAAATTAGAAAAGGAATACCTGACAAATCTTCATATCAAGTTTGATTTTGATGTCAATAGAAAAGAGATAAAATCTTCAAATTTTATATCAAGAATAATTGGGAGTAAAATTGTTGAAGAGGATTTTGAACTTTTTCCAACTGCCGAGTTAATCTTGAGAGGTCTAGCAAAATCTAAGTTTAAAAATTTAGGAAAGATTGTTGTTGATGGAAAAACTTTATATGAGCATCCAGAGAGAAAATCTGATTTAAGGAAAACAATAAAATATATTGATAAATTTTCAGTTGAAATAAAAGAAGGAAAAAATGTTGAAATTAATGCTATTTTAGATGATATTGAAAAGGCTGTAGCAAATATAAAAATTAATAAAATTCATAATATAAAAGAACATTCAATCGAAATTATGATAAATGGTAAAATTAGAAAAGAGATTTATCATACCTTTCTAAATTATTTAAAGGATAAAATTGGTTTAAAAGAACAATTATAAAAATTATCCTTAATCAATGTTGCTGAAAAGCACAATTATAAAAATAAGAAGTCGTTTTCTGGTTCGCTTAATACGGAGGCATTATTTTATGTCAAATAAAGATAAATCGTCACAAATATCTGGTTTTTATAAGATATCAATTAAAGACAGAATAGAACTGGTAAAAAAATTTTCTAATCTGAATGATGAGGAAACAAAGTTGTTTTCCTCATGTTTAAATATTGATATTGCCGACAGGATGATAGAGAATGTCTTAGGGACTTTTGAAATACCTCTTGGCATAGCGGTAAATTTTCTTATTAATAATAAGGATTATCTTGTTCCGATGGCAATAGAGGAATCAAGTGTTGTTGCTGCTGCAAGTAATGCTGCAAAAATTGCTAGAATTAATGGGGGATTTAAAACTGAATGTACTGACCCCCTGATGATAGGTCAAATTCAGATTTTACATATGGACGATGTCGCAGGTTCTGCTCAAAAAATCTTGAATAAAAAGAAAGAAATCCTAAAACTTGCCAATAATCAAGATAAAGTACTTGTAAAATTTGGTGGAGGGGCTAAAGACATCGAAGTTAGAATTCTTGATAGTCCCATTGGTAAAATGATAGTAGTCCATCTAATAGTTGATGTTCGTGATGCAATGGGAGCAAATGCTGTTAATACAATGTGCGAAGCCCTTGCTCCAATGCTTGAAGAAATAGCAAATGGAAAGGTAAGGTTAAAGATTCTATCAAATCTTGCTGATAAACGAATTGTTAAGGCAAAAGCTGTGTTTGATAAAGAAAAAATGGGAGGAGAAAAAGTTGTCGACGCATTCCTTGAATCTTATAATCTTGCTGCAATTGATCCATATCGGGCAGCTACTCATAACAAGGGTATAATGAATGGTATTGACTCATTGATTATTGCAACTGGTAATGATTTCCGGGCAATCGAGGCAGGTGCTCATGCTTATGCAGCTAAAAATGGGCAATATACTTCATTAAGTCATTACTACAAAGATAAGAATGGGAACCTTGTTGGTGAACTAGAGCTACCGATGGCAATAGGGATTATTGGTGGTGCAGGTAACATCCATCCCAAGGCAAAACTATGCAAGAAAATACTTGGTATAAAAACTGCAAAGGAATTAGCAGAAATAGTGGTAAGTCTTGGGCTTGCACAGAATTTTGCAGCAGTATTTGCTTTATCAACAGTAGGAATACAGAAGGGACATATGTCTTTACATGCAAAAAATATCGCAGTAATGGCTGGTGCAGAAGGAGAAGAAATAGATAAAGTTGCAGATAAGATGATAAAAGAAGGAAAAATAAAAATAGATAGAGCAGAAGAAATATTAAAAGAAATCAGATAATTCTATCAGAAATATCCTCTGGTTCTCTTTCGCAGTAATAGCACTTTATTTTAGGTGGATCCTTTTTGATTACTATAAATCTGCTTTTTACCGGTTCATTTGCATTAGATACACATGTAGGATTAGAGCAACTGACGATACCAATTATTTCATTTGGTAGCTCAACTTTATGTTTCTTTGCAACATTATAGTTACGTATGATATTTATTGTTGCTTTTGGGGCAATGAGCGCGATTTTATCAACCTCCTGTGGATCAATCTCACGATTTTCAACTTTGACTATATCTTTTTTCCCAAATTTACTCTTCACATTCATAGCAACACTAACAACAGATGAAGTGCTAACAGGTATACCTAGTATATGTAAGACTTTAACAGCATTTCCAGCAGTTATATGATCAATTACTGTTCCGTTCTTAATTAGAGGTATTTTTAACTCTTTTTTCATATTCTTCCCCCAATAACAAGTGAAAGCAATGCCATTCTAACAGGAACTCCATTAAAGGCTTGTTTAAAGTAAAGAGCATGATGTGTTTTATCAACTTCTGGATCAATTTCAGTAACACGCGGTAAAGGATGCATAATTATAAGGTCGTCCCTTGCATTTTTTAAAAGCTCGTTATTGACCTTATATGAACCAACAACACGATTATATTCTTCAGCATCAGGAAAACTCTCTTTTTGAATTCTTGTAACATACAAAACATCAGCATCCCTTATTGCCTTTTCCAAATTAGAAGTTGAAATAGGTTCAATGCCAAGATCCTTACATTCACCAACAACTTCATTAGGCATCTTTAAATTGGTAGGAGAGACAAAAGTAAGTTTTGCTCCATATATAGCTAAAGCATATGCAAGAGAATGCACGGTTCTACCATATTTTAAATCACCTAAAAGTACTATCTTTTCATTCTTTATTCTTTTCTTTTCTTCACGTATTGTAAATAAATCTAGAAGACACTGCGTTGGATGCCTCCCAGCTCCATCTCCAGCATTGAGAACAGGTGCATCAGAGAATTCAGCAGCGAGTCTAGCTGCTCCTTCATGTGGATGTCTAACCACTATCGCATCACTATATGAGTCTGCCATACGTATAGTATCAGAAAGGCTTTCTCCTTTTTTTAGTGAGGTCCCACTAGGGTCAGAAAAACCAATAACTCTTCCACCAAGTCTGTTCATAGAACTCTCAAAACTCAGTCTTGTTCTGGTACTTGGCTCAAAGAATAGTGATGATAATACTTTACCCTTTAATATATTATTAAATTTTTCCCCCTTTGCATATGGAATCATATCTTCAGCATAATCGAGGATATAGTTGATTTCATTCTTTGTAAAATCTTTTATTGAAATTATGTCTTTTCCACTAAATTTCATACAAATCAAAAAGACTAACATGTAAAAGATGCTTAATAAGCTTTTTAATTCATAAAATATAGAAAGATTGGGATAATATATTAATATAATAAAATTCCTATACTATTATGACAATAATTGTTCAATAAGATATATATAGTATGCATTAATGAAAGAGATATATAAGAAAATTGATGGGGACTTTATATGTCAAAAAATCAAAAATCTAAAAATTATGCTATTGCAAAATTGTACAAAATTTTAGATTATAATTCAAAAAAAGATGTTCGTCCTGAAAATGAAAAATATCTTGGATCATTAAGCCAAAGATTAAAAGAAATTTCTGGGGAAGAAATTATTTTAAAGAAGAAAATAAATAAAGAATGCCTAGAGGATGGTGTTGAAACCTTAAAACCAAAAGTAATTGTACATTCAAGAGAAGTGAAAAAAGAGCCTGAATTACCGAAGATAATAATTGAGAAAAAGGAAAAGAAAGAATTTAGAGACGAAGATGTATTTGAGATTAAAAAAATTAAGATAAAAGAACCAAAATTTATTGAAGTTAAACCTAAAGCTTCTTCAAAAGAAGAGATTATAGAAATTGGAGATCTAAAAGCGGAAGAAGAAAAATTAATTGAATGGGATTCTGTAGAGCTTCTTAAAAAAGAGGAAAAATTAGAAGAAATGCCTGAACTAGAAGCTATATCTCAAGTTGAGACTGAGAAAATCGAACCAGAGCCTTTTACAAAATTAAAAGAAGGAAAAAAGAAAATAGATGATAGCGCTAATTTTTGTCCCGAATGTGGAACCAAGCTTGATATTGCAGCAGAGATCTGCTCTAATTGTGGAAAAAAAATAAGTGATGAGGAAATACCATCATTTATCCCTGTTAAAAAAGTAGAGAAGGAATATACCCCTTCAGAGTGGGAGCCAATTGAAATTGAAAAACCGAAAGATGAAAAAATATCTTTTATCGAAAAAGAAGTGAAAATTACTGTTTTTAAAGATTTCAAAAGTATAGATGATGAAATTGCTGCTCTTTTTTATAATAACGGAATTACTACAATTGATTTATTAAATAAAGCCACTTTAAAGGAATTAACAAAAATCAAGGGAATTAAGAAAAAGACCGCAAAAAGGATTAAAAAAGAACTTAAAAAAAAGAGTGAAAAATCAAAACAGGATAGACCAATCGAAATAGAAGTCTTCGAAAAAGAGGATTTCATTGAAGAGGAATCACCTGGAGATAAAGAGATGAAAGAAGATGCGGAAGAGTGGTCTTCTCCCAAGGAAATAAGTTCAAAAACCTCTGTATGGGAACCTGTTGAAGATGAATTTAAGGAAATAGGGGAACAAGAAACCGCTATTTTTGAGGAATTTATTGCGGATAAGGAAATTGAAAAATCTCGGATAGATGAAGAGATTAAAGTAGAAGTTTTTGAGAAAATAAAAAGTATAGATAGAAAAACTGCGGTTCTACTTTTTGATAATGGATATACCTGTGTTGATGCACTTATTAATGCTACAATAAAAGACTTGAAAAAAATAGAGGGGATAAAAAAGAAAACAGTCAAAAAAATCAAAAAGGAACTTAATAAAACCAAATCGACACCAATTATGATGTCGTCTGAAGAGAAACAAGAAAAAACTAAACTAGATAATATTCAAAAGATTAGAGAAGAACTAGACACAACAAAACAACAATTGAAAACAATAATAAAAGATTTAAATAAAAAAGAAAAAAACATTCAAAAGCTAGAAGAAGAATTAGATGACAAAATAAAGGAATTAGAATCTAAAAAAACTGAATTATATAATAGAGATGAAGAAATAAAACTTTTACAAAACCAATCAGAACAAAGTAAAAAAGAACTTGAAACAGGTAGCTTAGAATTGAGTAAAAAACACAAAGATATAGAACAATTACAAAAAGAACTAGAAGAAAAAACAATGGTTTTGGAATCCAAAAACAATGAAATTGATGATAGAGACGAAGAAATAAAGCAATTACAAAACCAATTAGAGGAAAGATCGCAAGAACTTGAAACAGGTAGCTTAGAATTGAGTAAAAAAGAAGAAGAAATTGAAAAAATAAAACAAAACTTACTAACAAAAACGGAAGAATTAGACGAAACACAAAAATCCATCACAGATCTACAATCAGAACTAACAGATAAACAAAAAGAATTAAAAAGAAAAGACAAAGAAATTAAAATAAATATTTTCAAAGAGATAAAAAGTGTAGATAATGATACAGCTATAATACTTTTTGACAATGGAATAACAACAATTGATGCACTTAAAACCATTCCTCAAAGAAGTTTAATAAAAATAAAAGGAATGAAAAGAAAAAAAGCTAAACAAATAAAAGAAGAATTAGACCAAAAACGAGACGAAGAAGTATTTCAAAATTTAGATCCAGAAATTGAAAAAAGACCTTCTGAAAAAATCACAGAAAAGAAGGTAAAAACTAAAAAATCAAAAATAGAAAAAGAGGAGAGACCTAAAGAATATCAAGGCGATGAAAATAATATTACTAAAGATGAAGCTGAAGAAATCGATAAAAAAATAGCTGATGAGTTCTCCCTAGATGTTATAGATAATGATATTTTTGAAAATATTAAAAGCATAGATGAAAGAACTTCAAAGTTGCTTAAACAAAACGGAATAATTACAATAGACGCACTTAAAGTAGCAACTGTAAAAGATTTGACAAAAATAAAAGGAATAAAAAGAAAAAAAGCTAAACAAATAAAAAAGGAGATTAGTAATTTACCTGATATGGGCATAGATAAAAAAGTAGAGATATCCTCTGAAGAAGAAATATCTGCAGATAAAGAGGAAACAGAATGGGAATATTATGATGAACATTTGATATCTCATTCAACAATGAGGAATATAAAGGCTTCAGACATGAAGATTATACTTTGTATAAAAAGGAAATTGAAACAAAATCTGGTAAAAAAAGAACTGTCAGATTTTTCAGCAAAGCTGAGCCTGAAGATGCAGAACCAATAGACCTACCAAAAGGTTATGAATTAAAGAAAAATAAAAAGACTGGCCTTCCATACCTAAGAAAGAAAAAATAGTTTTTACCAAGATTTATAAAAGATTTTTATATCCTAATTAGTTGTGCTTATACAATGAGTTGGAATGGACCATTAAAAAAAATTGATAATTATAGATTTGAGATTCCTTCCAGTTATAGAGGTGAACGAAATAACTTGGAGATGAAGACATCTGCAGTAATTTATGCTGACGATAAAATGGTCCGCGATATTAGAATTGATAATGCCCTTGAACAAGCTGCAAATGTCACAACTCTTCCAGGAATTGTTGGAAAATCTTTAGCAATGCCAGATATCCATTGGGGTTATGGTTTTCCCATAGGGGGTGTTGCTGCAACAGATGCTGAAGAAGGTGTTATTTCTCCAGGCGGAGTTGGTTTTGATATTAACTGTGGTGTTAGACTTGTCAGGACAAATTTACATATAGATGATTTAAATGAAGATAATATCAAGAGTTTAGTTGATGAGATGTTTAAGAACGTCCCCTCAGGTCTGGGTTCAAAGGCTAAGATTAGATTTAGTAAAAACGAACTTTATGATGTATTAAGATCAGGTGCAAAAGCTCCTGTAGAAAAAGGTTATGGATGGGAAGAAGATATTAAGTTCTTGGAGGAGAATGGCTGTCTGGATTATGCCGATACCTCGCATGTATCAGAAAAAGCAATTCAAAGAGGGATGTCCCAAGTTGGATCTCTAGGCGCAGGAAATCATTTTCTTGAAATACAAAAAGTAACAGAAATTTTTAATCCTGATGCTGCAAAAGTTTATGGAATAAACAATATTGGACAGATAACTGTGATGATTCATACAGGTTCTAGAGGTTTTGGCCATCAGGTATGTACAGATCATCTTAGAGTTCTAGAACAAGCTGTCAGAAAATACAATATACAACTTCCTGACAGACAGCTAGCTTGTGCACCAGTAAAATCTATTGAAGGTCAGTCATATTTGAAGGCAATGGCGTGTGCAGCTAATTTTGCTTGGGCAAATAGACAACTGATTGTTCATTGGGTCAGGGAGTCCTTCGAAAGAGTTTTAAATAATAGTGCTGAAAATATGGATATGGGAATTGTATATGATGTATGCCACAATATAGGAAAACTTGAAGAACATGAAATAGAAGGCGAAAAGAGAATGGTTTATGTCCATAGAAAAGGAGCTACAAGAGCATTTGGACCAGGAAAATCAGAAATCCCTTCCAAATATCGTGAA
>CAZHIY010000007.1:0-12202 GCA_964533085.1 uncultured Thermoplasmatales archaeon
TTGATAATGGTGATGGTACTGGTACGTTTAGTTGGACACCTACTCATACCCAGGAGGGTGAATATGATGTGACCTTTACTGCTAGTGATGGTTTTCTTGATGATTCTTGTGTAGTTCACATAACTGTATATGATGCAGGGCCTGTACCGCCTGATGCTGTTGATGATTACTATGAGGTTCATGAGGACTCCGAGGATAATGTGTTTAATGTTCTTGAAAACGATTATGATCTTAATGGTGATGAATTAATAATTGAGTCGGTTACAGATCCACCACATGGAAGTGTTATCAATCACGGTGATTATATCACATATAAACCAAATGAAGATTTTTGCCCGTATGACGAATTTAATTATACAATAAATGATGGAAATGGAGGAAAAGATACTGCAACTGTGCATATAGATATAATATGTATAAATGACAAACCTCTTACACCAGATCCACCGGATGGACCTTCCACAGGTAAAGCTGGAACAATATATACTTATACAGCAGTTACCACAGACCCTGAAGAGGATAAAATCTCTTATATATTTGACTGGGGTGATGGTACCACAAGTGGTTGGATAGAGTTTTTACCATCTGGAACAACTGCCAGTGCAACACACTCATGGAAAAAGGGGAACTATAGTATCAGAGTTAAAGCAAAAGATGAAGGTGGATTGGAAAGTGATTGGTCAAAAATAAAACAAATAGAGATGCCAAGATCAAACGAGAGATCATATAATAATCCAATTTTTAATTATTTCAGAGAGGGAAAAACTATACTAGATTTCATTCGTTTCATATTTTCTGCTAGAAGTTGGATTACTATGTATCAGTTGATATCCTAAAATATAAACATTGGATTAAAATAATAATTAAAATTGAGGTAGGCCTAGAATTCATCCTGAGCTCACCTTTTTCTCTTTACATATTTGAGGAGGGAAGAAAACGAAGGGGAAACATAAATATGAACAATGTGTTAGTTAAAAAGGTAGCTTTTATTGGTTTTATATTTCTATTTGTATTAGCTGCTTTTTTACCAATAGTAAACTCCCAGTTATATAGCGTTGTTCAATTAGAAAATATACATCATTCAAAGGTTGATAAAAATCTTCGCAATACCAATAAACTTCATATGTTTACAATCGATAATACCGCCCATATTGATTATGGGTGTTCATATCCGGTTACATACGTTTTCAATTTTTCAACAGGATCAACAAATTTAAAAGCATACAAATACGGAGGATACAACTGGACATTGATCCCAAACAAAAACCAAAGTCAAATAATGAATGGAATTGAAGCTGCAAGATTTGATTATACATCAAACAAAGCATATATCTCGGTTGCTTTTCCATCTGAATTTGATATATTATTATTAAAAATAATAGATGAAAATAATACAATTATTGATACAGACTATGGTGGTATAACACAATACTATGACAATAAGAAAATGGCAGTTGTTATGACTATTGATGATTGGTATGAAAGATACCATGAGTATTTCATGACCGCAATAGACAGATGCCAATTAAGAAACATATGGTTCACACCAGGTATTGTAACAGTTGGATCAGCTGTTTATGGTGGCGAACCAGCAAACAGAACTGATATGCAAAGTCAAATTGATGAGGGTTACGTCGAACCCGCTTCTCACAGTAAATATCATCTTCACCCACCATATGATGAAGAGCAGTGGGGTGTTCAATCAAGTTATGATGAAGAAATTAATGGTAGTAAACAAAACCTTATAGAGGACCTGAATTTCCCAAATATAAGTAAAAGAGGAGATCAAGAATACCTATATGCATGGATTGAACCATATGGTCAGATTGATGATGTAATCAGACAGAAATTAGGTGAATTTAAGTATATTTGCGATAGAAGCACAAGTTCCAGCGATACTTTTTCGACATGGGATGAATCAAATGGTTTGTACAATTCAGTTGGATTCTCAATTTCAATAGAATCAGTGAGAAATCTAACCACACTAAACAATAAGTTCAATTCAGTTTATAACTCTGGAGGAATCTATCACATGTTCGGACATGCACGTGACAATGATCTAATTTCTGGTGATGTAGCATTACATTTAGATTATATTAGTAATCGTTCGGATGTATGGTATGTAGGATTTGGACATCTTTATCTCTACCATTATATGCAGGATAATAACGTTATAAATCATACAACATATACTGGAAATCTCAAACCATACTTATCCTTAGAATCACCTGATGATGGGTCTATAAATATGCCTATTGGAAATACAAAATTGAAGATTAGAGCATTTGATATTGATAATGATTTGATGAATATCACATTTTTAACAAATGAATCCGGCACTTGGGAGGTTATCGGAAGTAACAATAGTGTATATAATGGAATATATCAGCAAACCTATTCATTTACAGGATATAGTACTACTTATTGGTGGGGTGTAAACTGTAATGACGGTACAAATTGGACAAATGAAACCTATAGCTTTACTACTAGACCTGAGAATTATCCTCCAATATTATCAAATCCCAGTCCAATAGATGGTGCTAAAAATGTTGCAGTAGGTGAAATCCAACTTGGTATTTATGCTTCCGACCAAGATAATAATCTGATGAATATTACCTTCCGAACAAATTCTACTGGAGGTTGGATTGACATTGGAGCAAATAACTCACAGCAAAATGGAACATACTATCAGATTTACTCTTTTTCCAAACCCATTACTGCGTATTATTGGAGTGTTAATTGTACAGATGGAAAAGCTTGGGATAATAAAACTTATCATTTCACGACCGAAAGAATGACTGTTATGAATCCTTTTTCAAGTGGATGGGAATACCGAAAAAAGATAGAAATTGATCATAATAAAGTTGATTGCGATCTTACAAACTTTCCAGTTCTTATAAATATTTCAGATGAGGATCTGAGCCTAAAAGCTCAATCTGATGGAGATGATATAATATTTTTAGATGGTGATGGTGTTGCCAATCTTTTTTCACATGAAATCGAATATTACAATTCCGGAGATCTAATTGTATGGGTAAATGTTACAAGTGTTAGTTCTACTGAGAATACTACACTTTACATGTATTATGGTAATCCATCTGTTGTAAATATGGAAGATTCAAGTGGTGTATGGGATACTAATTTTGTTATGGTGCAACATTTAGGTGAGTCAATTGGGACCCACTATGATAGTACAATATATGGTAATGATGGCATAAACTATGGGTCTAATCAGAATTATGCTGGACAGATTGATGGAGCTAATAGTTTTGATGGTTCAGATGATTGGGTTGATTGTAGTAACAGTGAATCACTAGATATAACAGACAATATTACTCTTGAGGCTTGGGTGAAACGAGCTAGTGATGGTTATGGTAGTTATCTTGGAATTATTTCCCGTATGGGAAGCTCTTATAATAGATACCAACTTAGATATAAACCAGCTGATAATGTTGCCCAGTTCTTCCTTGGAGATGGCTCAAGTTACACAATTGTAAATTCAAATAATGATTTAAGTTTAGGTGTATGGACTCATTTGGTAGCAACTTGGGATGGCACCAACATGAAAATGTTTGTAAATGGTATACAGCAGACTGATGCAGGGATATTTACTGGTTCGCCGAGTCTTTCTTATGAAACCCTTGAACTTGGTCGCTATACTGATATTAATTATTTTGGTGGGGGAATTGATGAGGTCCGTATTTCAGATATAAAGAGAGATACTTGTTGGATTACAACTGAATATAATAATCAGCATAATCCCTTGGATTTTCTAAGTTTTGGTGATGAGGAAAATGCCTCGGGTGGCGTAATATGGGACGTTTTTTTAAATTTAATAGGGCCTAACAATCTAAGTGATTCTTTGGTTTTTGGGGAAGCTCTTGCTGCTTCTGATGGATATGATAGTTATGATTTACTAAAACCTGGTTATCCATCTTTTCCATTTGTATATGCATGGTTTGATGCAAACCTTAGTGAACCATATGATAAGTTAAGAATGGATTATAGAAAATACCCAGGTTTTGAAAAAATATGGGATATGTACGTGATTTATGGAAGTGGAGAATCTAAAAACATTACAATAGATTGGGATTCAAATGAACTGATTGATGCTGAATATGATACGATTTTATTGAAGGATTTAGAAACTAACGCTTCAGTTGATATGAGGATATTTGATAATTATACATACCTTGCATCACCTGGTACTGCATATCATTTCCAGATACTTTGTAATGTAACTTCCTTATTTTGTTATAAGATTCCTTTGAGTGAGGGATGGAATCTTGTTTCACTACCTTTGAATGAGTCGGTTAATAAGGACAAAATAATTGTTAATTATCTTGGTGTAAATTATACTTGGCAGCAAGCTGTTGATAATAGTACAATTCTAACATTTATTTATAGGTGGGATGTTACCAGTCAGAACTATGAATACACAAATGTCTTTCAGCCTGGTGAGTGTTACTGGTTGTATGCTTACGGTAATTGTACTCTTTGGATAACAAGTAAGATAAATAATGTTGATGAGCATATTACGAATTTATCTGAAGAATGGAACCTTGTTGGATTACCATTTAATATACCTGTAAGTAAAAACAATCTCACAATAATCTATAATGGAACTTATTACAACTGGCAGCAGGCTGTTGATGGTGGTATTGTTCTTGGATTTATCTATGGATGGGTTGATAATACTCAAGGTTATCAACTTACTGATGTATTAAATACTGGAAAAGGTTTTTGGATTTATGCTTATTATAGTTGTGTTTTAAAAAAGGGAGGTAGTTAAAGGATGAAAAAGGTTAGTAGGAATAATAAAAAAATGGTGCTGGTGATTATAGCTGTTTTGATAGGTGGTTGCATGTTACCATTTATTGACACGTTGTCAGATAGTTCTATATCAAACACTGTAAGTGCTTTAAAAGTAGATTCTCGACAACAAAATGTTTATCAGGATTTGCGAAAAACTGATTTATTCGGCTCTAATGAGGATAAAAGAAATCCTTCTCCATTAGACGGTAGGGATTCTAATGATTCTTGGTGGAATCCTAATTGGAAGTATCGTAAGGAGATTACTATTAACCATTCGATGGTTGATGCAGATCTATCTGATTTCCCTGTTTTGGTTAATATTCCTTCTGATAGTGATTTATCTGATTCTGCAAAGTGTCAGGTTGATGGTGATGATATTGCCTTTACTGATGTAAATGGGGTTCAATTGAGTCATGAGATTGAGTTTTTTGATGATTCTTCTGGTGAGCTCGTTGCTTGGGTGAATGTAACTAGCCTATCATCTTCTGCAGGGACTACCCTTTACATGTATTATGGTAATTCTGGCTGTGGCAATCAACAGGATGTTTCTGGTGTTTGGGATTCTTCTTATATGATTGTTCAACATTTGAATGAGACAAGTGGGACTCATTTTGATTCAACAATTAATGGAAATGATGGTACTAATTCTGGTTCTACTCAGGATTCTGTTGGACAGATTGATGGTGCAAATAGTTTTGACGGGTCAACTAGTTATGTTGATTGTGGGGGTGACAATAGCCTTGATATAGGTAGCAGTATAACAATTGAGGTATGGGCAAATAAGACAGGTGGTGGAACTGGAACTGATTATCTTGGATTTGTAAACAGAGCAGGTACATCATATAATAGATATCAGCTTCGTTATAGAAAGACATCTCCAATTGGTATTCAATTTTTCCTTGGTGACAGTTCGGGTTATACTCTAATAGGTTCTAATTCTGACATGTCTTCGAATATTTGGACTCATATTGTTGGCACATGGGATGGTTCGACGATGCTTTTGTTTGTTGATGGTGTGCAGCAGACAGAAACAGGTTCTTTTACTGGCTCACCAGTTTTTACATCTAGCAATCATCTTGATATTGGAAGATATTCAACAAATTATTTTGAAGGGGGAGTTGATGAGATAAGGGTTTCTGATAAACTTCGTAATTCTTCTTGGATAGCTGCTGAATATAATAATCAATATGATCCCAGTTCTTTTTATAGCATTGGAATTGAGGAAATGTATCAGTCTCCTGGTGAACCTATTGTTTCCAACGAAAATCCTTCAGATAATTCTAAAGGTATTCCAATTGGTAGTGTTAGTTTAAGTGTCTTGGTAACTGATACTCAGGGAGATAATATGGATGTAGAATTTAGAACAAATGCTACTGGTTATTGGACTAATATTGGTGTGAACTCATCTGTTCTTAATGGGACTTATTCACAACAATACACCTTTAATAATTATGGTAATATTTATTGGTGGAGTGTTAATGTTACAGATCCTCTAGGCTCGGGTAATTGGACAAATAATACATTTATGTTTTCAACAGAAATAGGACCTGTTACAAATCCTTTTGTACAGGGGTGGAAGTATCTAAAAGAAATTACTATTGATCATGATAAAGTAGATTGTGATCTTATTAATTTCCCAGTATATATTAATCTAACAGATACAGATTTGAGAGATAAAGCAAACAATAGTGGTGATGACATTATATTCATGGATGATGAGGGTGTTGCTAACCAACTTAACCATGAAATTGAATATTATAATTCAGTTAATGGAAATCTAATTGCATGGGTAAATGTTACTTCTATCTCTAGTGTTTCTAACACGTCTTTTTATATGTATTATGGAAATCCTTTGGCCGAAAACATGGAAAATACAAACGGCGTATGGGATTCATATTATATGGTTACACAACATCTAAGTGAAACTTCAGGAATCCATTATGATTCAACAGCTAATGGTAATGATGGTACTAACTATGGATCTACTCAAGATTTTGATGGACAGATTGATGGTGCGAATAGTTTTGATGGGTCAGATGATTATATTGATTGTGGAGGAGACAGTAGTCTTGATATAGATGATGGTATAACGATTGAAGCATGGGTGAACCGAACAGGCGATGGAATAGTTAATTTTGTAGGAATTGCTAGCCGAAATTCAACAGGTTATAATAGGTATCAATTGCGTTATAGACCCACACTCGATATAGTTCAATTCTTTTTAGGCGACACAACCATCTATGGTTTTGCCAGTTCCAATTCTGATTTGCCATTGAATACTTGGACTCATGTTGTTGGTACATGGGATGGTACAAATGTGTTATTGTTTGTTGATGGTGTGCAGCAAACTATTACTGGTACTTTTACCAGTTCACCAAGTTTTACTAATGAGCCTCTTGAAATAGGAAGATATACCACTCTTAATTATTTTGCAGGAGGTATAGATGAGGTAAAAATATCATCTATACCTAGAAGTGCATGTTGGATTGCTGCAGAATATAATAATCAAATTGACCCTGACAGTTTTTACAGCGTTAGGTCTGAGGAAGGAATACCTCAAAATCCAATAATTAGTAATGAATCACCAGATAATGGAGCTGTGGGAATATCATTGGAACCAGTTCTTTCAATTCAAGCATTAGATTATCAAGGAGATGATATGGAAATATATTTCAGAACTAATGCCTCGGGTAGCGGGATAACCATTGGAAGCAATATAAGCGTGAGTGATGGATTATACTCCTGTGGAAATACAATTGATATGAATAATTATTCGACTAAATATTGGTGGAGTGTTAATGCAACTGATCCATCTGGTAGTGGAAACTGGAATAATAAAACTTATTCATTTACTACAAGACCTGAAAATTATTACCATTTATTTTCAATTGAATCTGCAAGTCATAAAAATTATGGTTGTACATACCCGGTTACGTACATATTTGACATACCCACGGATATTGAAAACCTAAAGGTTTACAAATTTGATAGCTGTGATTGGATATTAATTCCAAACAAAACTAGTGATGAGATACAAAATGGTATTGAAGCAGCAAGATTCAATTACACAGAAAATAAAGCTTATATTTCAGTTGCATTTCCAAGTTCCTCTGATTCTTTTATTATAGATATAGTTGATGAAAACAATGAAAGTATTAATGCAAGTTTCAAAGATATAGCAACATATTATGATGATAAGGAGATGGCAGTTACTATTACTTGTGATGATTGGTATGAACGCTATCATGATTATTTCATGACAGCAATTGATGAGTGTCAAGTTAGAAATATATGGGTTACACCTGGTATTGTAACTCATGGTTCAGCAGTATATCAGGAACAAGCCGGTAGAATTTTACCACCTGATTGGGATGACATGCAACAACAGATAGATGAAGGATTCTTAGAACCTTCATCTCATAGTAGAAACCATATTCATCTTTCATATGATGAAGAACAATGGGGCGTACAATCAAGCTATGATGGCGAGATATCAGGAAGTAGACAAGATATTTTTGAAAATATAACAATGCCACTATTAAACAGAAAAGGAAATGATGAATATTTGTATGCATGGATTGAACCTTATGGTGAATCAAATGCTACTGTCCGTCAGAAAATAGGACAATATTATTATCTTTCTGATAGAAGCACAGGTTATGATAACTCATTTGCAACATGGGACTCTGTAAATAATGTCTATAATAGAGTAGGTACAGTTGTATCAATTGATTCAACAAGAGATTATGATACATTAAATGGTTTGTTTAATAGCACATATAGTTCGAATGGCGTTTATCATATGTGGGGTCATGCAAGAGATCATAACTGGATAAGTGGAGATGTTGCAGATCATTTTGATTACATTTCTAATCGTTCTGATGTTTGGTATGTTGGATTTGGTCATTTGTACATGTATCATTACATGGAGGAAAGAAATGTTATAACTCATTCAACAGATGCAAGTAATCTTCCTATAGGAATTTGCTCTGAATCTCCAGCTAATAACTCTATTGGAGTAGGTATTGGTAGTAAAAAATTGCAGATTCGTGCAGTTAATATTAATAATGTTTCAATGGACATAACATTTAGAACTAATGAATCTGGAACTTGGACAGATATTGGAACTAATAGCAGTGTCTTCAATGGATTTTATCAACAAACCTATTCATTTACAAATTATGATACTTCTTATTGGTGGAGTGTAAATTGTACAGATGGTACCCTTTGGACTAATAAAACGTTTACCTTTACAACTAGACCTGAAAATTACATACCAATACTATCAAATCCAAATCCATCTAATGGAGAATATGGTATTGCGTTCGGTGATGTTCAGTTGAGTATAACAGTAACTGATCAAGACGGTGAACTTATGGATGTTACCTTTAGAACTAATGCAGGTGGTTCCTGGACTGATATTGGTACAAATTCAAGTTCACCAAATGGTACTTATTCTCAAATTTATAACTTTTCAGAACCATTTCATCTTTATTATTGGAGTGTGAACTGTACAGATGGAAAAATATGGGTAAATAATACATATAAATTCACAACAGAACGAATGACTTTTATGAATCCATATTCAAATGGATGGCAGTATCGTAAGAAAATAGAAATAGATCATGATAAGGTTGATTGTGATCTTACTGACTTTCCCGTTTTAATAAATATGACTGATAATGATCTTGCTACCAAAGCTCAACCAGATGGAGATGACATAATATTTATGGATGGGGATGGAATTGCCAATCTTCTGTCACATGAAATCGAATATTATGATTCTGGTGGAAATCTTACCCTTTGGGTAAAGGTTGGCAGTCTAAATTCTACTGTAAACACTACTCTTTATATGTATTATGGTAATCCATCTATTTCTAATATGGAGGATATCTCAGGAGTATGGGATTCAAATTTCACAATGGTCCAGCATTTAAGCGAGACTAGTGGTGTTCACTATGATTCTTCTGTTTTTGGTAATGATGGTACATGTGTTAATGGAACTGATCAAAATGCAGATGGTATGATAGATGGTGCTGATGGTTTTGATGGCTCAGATGACTGGATTAATTGTGGTAATGGTGAAACCTTTGATATAACAGATAGTATTACTCTTGAAGCCTGGGTGAGTCGTTCTAGTGATGGATTTGGGAATTACCCAAGTATCATTAGTAGGGCTGGTAATAATTATAATAGATATCAGCTTAGATATAAACCAGCTGATAATGTTGCTCAGTTCTTCCTTGGTGATGATACAGTTTATACTGTTATTAGTACGAATGGCGACCTTAGTTTAAATGAGTGGATCCATTTGGTTTCAACCTGGGATGGCACAAACATGAAGTTATTTGTAAATGGTGTACAGCAGACCGATACTAATACTTTCACAAGTTCACCAAGTCTTGCTTATGAGACTCTTGAACTCGCGCGTTATACTGATATCAATTATTTTGCTGGGGGTATTGATGAGGTCCGTATTTCTAATGTGAATAGAAGTTCATGTTGGATTTCTACAGAATATAATAACCAGGAAGATCCTAATTTGTTTTATAGTATTGGAAATGAAGAAACAGAAAGCATATTGGAAGAATATGTTGTTTCATTGAACACGAACTGGAATAAAATGTCGTTGCCATTTAACCAGTCAGTTGACAAAACAGATATCATTGTATCATATACTGGAACAAATTACAGCTGGAGTGATGCTGTAACTAACAATATAGTTCTGAATTTCATATATGGATGGAATCGAACAAATCAGAATTATGAATTGGTTGATACCTTAGAACCTGGTTATGGATATTGGGTTTGGGCATATGATAATTGTGATTTATTGTTCATGATCAATTCAACTCCTGATGATCTGATTACATCATTACATAAGTTCTGGAACGTAATAGGACTGCCATTTACTACATCTATAGTAAAAGAGGATCTTATTATCCATTATAATGTAACAGACTACAGTTGGTATGAGGCAACAACAGATAATAATGAAGAAGAAGAACCACTTATTCTAGGATTTATCTACGAATGGAATAGAGGCACTCAGAGTTATGTATTATCTGATGACATTGAACCAGGTTTTGGATATTGGATGTATGCATATTATGAGTGTACGCTGAAAAGATAATGATTATAATAAAAAATCAAATATAATATATGTCAAAAAGTTAAATAAATCATGTAAAATATTCAATTAAATATAATATAAAATACAAAATATCTTAATAATAAGATTAATAAATTAAAAAATGATTCATATACTAATATAAATCTCAAAAATATAAAAACACTCATAATCTGAGTGTGGGGAGGTAAAGAGTTTCAGATTCAGTGAATCCTGCTGAATAGTTAAAATAAACTTGAAACCCTCAATTATTTTTGAAAACAGGGGAGGTAAGGAATATGAAAAAAATAAGTGAAAAGAAAATTAATAATATGAATTTTATAAGGAAGGCAGTTTTTTTTACGATAATATCTACACTTCTTTTAACAGCTTTAGTACCTGCTTTTAATGCAGATTTTAGAAATATAATATATCAGTTTGAAAATTCTTCAAATTTTTCTAGATATGATCCAGAACCGCTAAATGGTGAGCCAAAGATATCAAATATTGATGCAAATCCTGATCCACAAAAAATAGGCGGGTATGTAGAAATAACCTGTAATGTAACAGACCCTGATGGTGTAGATGAAGTATATCTAAATATCACTGATCCAAATAATGTCAATCAAAACTTTTCAATAACGGCAAATAATACTGGAGATATATATTATTGCAATAAAACTTATGATGTTGCTGGAAATTATATTTATTTTATATGGGCTAATGACACAAATGATAATTCTATTTTTTCTTCAATTTATACATTTGTTGTAATTCGCTGGAATGTGGTTTTAAGTGTATCTGAATCTAATGGAAAAAATGATACTGCAATCTTTGGTGAAGTAGATGATGCATTAGATGGACAAGATATTTATGATATTCCTAAACCCCCTTCTCCTGAACATCCATATATTCATTCATGGTTTGATGAAGGGTTAAATCCACCATATAATGAACTTTGGTTTGATTATAAGGACTATCCAGATACAGAAACAACATGGAACTTATCTATTAAAACTAATTCAGCACCTCCTCTTGGAGATACTGATGTAAATATAGTTTGGGATACAGATGATATAAATCTAACTGAGTATGATGTAGTTGAATTATGGAATGGTTCAACTAGATTATTAGATATGAAGACAGTAAGTAATTATTCATTTAATGCAACATATGACGATGTTTATGATTTTCAAATAAAATGTAGAATGATATATGTTGCTGGTGCTCCTTCTGGTTTTACTGCGTCTGCTGTAGCGATTGATCAGATTGATCTTG